>JBAUOG010001143.1:0-4412 GCA_049579625.1 Bryobacteraceae bacterium | reverse complement strand
TACTTCTCCTCAAGCCCTTCAGATTCCACCTCACGATGGACACCCTGCCCTCCGGAGTACTGCTGAATGGCGGCTTCAGGTCGGCCTTGATCTGTTTCCAGCTTTCGCTTTCGGGCCCGTTTAGGCTTCTCCATACCTTCCCTTCTCTCCGGCCAGCGAGACATTACTCCCGCTTTTGGATACGCCGCTCCTCATCCGAGCGTCGGAGGGACTTCAACCCTCATGAGCAACGCGCTGCTCAGCACACACTTCGACGCCATCCGACTCCTCACCGCCGTTCACGCCGGAGGTGCGGCAATTGCCTTTTCCGACCGGACTGCCTCACTACTGGCAGCCAACGATGAGGTCTCCCGGTTCTCGTGCATGTAGTTTCTCAGCGTGCCTGGGGTCTACGACTACGTGGGATCACCGGCGGACTCGCGTGTTATCGCCCGCCGGCGTGTGGCCTTCCCCCTGTGTCCACAGGGTCGGCATCCCAGATTTCCTTCTCGAAGCTCAATACCCAGCCCACGGATGCCTCTATCTACGCTTCGACTGCGATCTCACGACCGCACCCGCAAGACTCAAGGCCAGGTGGTTCGCTACTCCTTTCCTGTAGGACTCTTTCATTCCCTACTACATGCCGGTTTATCCCGGCGCACGGACACCCCGGCCTGAAGTCGTACTCACTTCCCGCGTCTCAAAGCGCCGGCGGAGCGCCAGCTCGCCGTGCGCGCTGTAGGCGTGTCCCCAAACGCGACAAAGCTCGTCAACTGCCGGTTTCCTAAGGCCTCCCAAGCAAGTATTTTCAGAGCAACCGCGCGCGTCAGCAAGCGGATGCTTCGCACAAAGGGAACGGACTCTAGTATGGATAGCGTCTTCAGGGGAGCGAACGCAAGGCTCCGGAATCGCAACCATCTGGAGCGAAAACAGCAAACCTTCCGAGCCCGTATGAGAATGAAACTCCGGGAATGTTCAGAGCGGCGCGGAAGTCAAACCCTGTGAGAACTCCAGCACATGAGCGCCGGAGTGCACAACGAGCATGATGAAAACGGGTGTGTCAGCCAACCCGCTCCCCAAGTAATCCACGATCGCTTCTTCAGTGCCCCACGACGGCGGCGATGGGCTTGCCTGCTTTAGGGACAGCGGTCGCGTAGTTTTCGCCGAGTAGTGCGGCGATAGTAGCGGCGATTTGGCTCTGAGTCACGGCGGGGACTTTGGCGCGAGTTCCGAGCGCCGGCGTGTCCGGCCCCATGAACGCCATCCAGATGTACTTCGAGTCCGGGACCTTCTCGCCGTGGTCCTTCCATGCGAGCGGAGCCTCGCCTCGGCCGTGATCGGGCGAGAACACCAGCGATGTCTTACCGCGGTATTCGGGCAGCGATTGCACCGTATCCCAGAGGATCTTTAGATACGCGTCGGCGCGATGTGCGGCGCTTAGATACTCGGCGTAGTTGCCGCCGTGGGCCCATTCGTCGGTATCGCCCAGGGAGAGAAACAGCACGCGCGGTTCGCGGAGCTTGAGATACTCGAGCGCGGTGTGGAACGGAATCGGATCGAAAGGCTCAGCGTCCCAGACACGTGGCGTTTCGGCCTTTAGCTGGTTCAGCAGATCCAGCTTGGAAGTAGATGGCGTCAGTATCAACGGGTTGTAGCCGGCGTTGACGAGCAGCTTGGAGCGCCCCGTGTTCAGGATGTATGGGAATACGTCCCACGCCCCGAATGCGGCTATCTTCCCGTGATAGGCGGGTTTCTTATCGAGCCACTCCAGCACGGTAACGTTTGGGTTGGGCACCTTGTCGTTGCTGTTGATGCGAGGATCAGGAAACCCGGACAGGGTTTCATTGTAGCCGGGATAAGAGAAGTTCAAGCCGTTGGTGACAAATGCGTCGGAGCCGTTCACCCGATCGCCGTAGAGTTGGCCGTGTTTCGCCATCACTGTCCAGACAAATGGCATAAGTGCGTCGCGGCGCGCCTGGACTGTGTCGCGCCAATAGGCTTTCTTGAGGTCCGCGACGTTGGCTGGCTCGACGCCGCCGTTCTCCTTGTTCATCAGGGATTCGTCGGCGCCGTTAAAGACCTCCTGCCAGCGCAGGCCGTCGGTCATCACGAAGATGACGTACCTGGTCTTGTGCTCAGCCGCGGAGGCGGAGGCCGTAAGCGCGAGCGTGCAAAGGGCGAGTGTCAGTGCGGCTTTAAAGCGATGCCAGTGGTTCACAGATCGATCTCCGGTCTTGGGTCAGTGTCAGTTGAGTTTAGCGAGCGTTGATGCGGAAACTAGAGTGTAGCGTGCGATGCAGCCCAGTACTCCAAGTAGAGTAGCCGTATGGACTTGATTTGGCGCGAACCCTTTCGGGTTCGCTTCTACGAAGCCGAGCCGACGGGGCGCGCGGCGGTGCCGGCCATTTGCCGATATCTGCAGGAGGCAGCCGATTGCCACTGCCGGTCGCTCGGGCTCTCTCTGAGCGAGCTGCGGGAAGTGGGAAGGATGTGGGTGATTGTCAGGCTGGCTCTGCAGCTCTCCGCGTTTCCACAGGTTGGCGACACGGTGGTAGTTGAAACATGGCCCACCAGCCGCATGGATGGCTTTCGGGCGTATCGAGACTTTCGCCTGCGCAGTGCGGACGGGACACTGCTCGGCGAAGCGGCAAGCCTGTGGCTGATGTTGGATGCCAAGACGCGGCGGCCGGTGCGAATGCCGGAATCGGTTCTGGAGGGCCGGCATCCCTTGTTCGTGACGCCGGAGCCAGTGGAGTCCCTGGCGCTGGTCGAGCCTGCAGCCGTCACGTCACAGCAGCAGTTTCGCGTTCGCTGGCGCGATCTGGATGTGAACGGCCATGCGAACAACGTGTGCTATCTCGACTGGGTGTTGGAGACGATTCCTCTGGCGATACGGCAACAGATGCAGCTAAGCTGTTTGGACATCCAGTTCCGTAACGAGGCTTTGATGGATCAGGATGTGACTTGTACTTCTGAGCAAACTGGGACCGCGGAGCAACCCTCGTTCCGCCACAAGCTGACCTCCAATGACGGCCTGGCGCTGGCAGTGGCGAAGACCGGCTGGCTCGCCGATGGGCCGGGGCGTGATATAGGCTAAAAGCGGAGATCCGGACGTCATGAGGATGAAGTTGAAACTAGCTGCACCAATTGCAGGCCTGCTGGTCGCACTGTGTGCGGCGGCGTGTTCCAAGAAGACCGAGACAGCCGCGACGAATCCGCCGGCGACTACTGCCAGCGGCGCAGCGGCGCAACCAGGCCAGGATTCTTCGCAGGCCCTCGCGCCTGCTGGAGCGCCAACCACAGCACCAGCGAACGGCGCCGCTCAGCCGGCTCCGCAATCCGCACCCAGCGGCCAGCAGCCTGGCGCAACAACCGCTCCGGCCGAAACGGCCCAAGCCGCGCCGCAGGCGCCTGCGCCACCGCCTCCTCCGCCCCAACCCGAGACCTTTCAGATTCCGGCAGGAACTCCCATCGCGGTAAGAACTGTGTCTTCTCTCTCGACGAAGACCAACAAGGCAGGTGAACCATTTTCGGCAACGCTGGCTTCCGCGCTGGTGGTGAATGGAATGACCATCGCACGGCAGGGCTCAACGGTCAACGGGACCATCGTGAACTCAGATCCAGGGGGAAAGGTGAAGGGAGTGGCCACTATCACGCTTGGGATTACCAGAATCCGCACCGCCGACGGCCAGAGCTTGGCGGTCAGTGCAGCCCCGGTAGAAATTGCAGCGAAGTCGACCAAGGGTAAGGACGCCGCCAAGATTGGCGTGGGAGCCGGTGCGGGCGCTTTGATCGGCGGCATCGCAGGTGGTGGCAAGGGCGCCGGCATCGGAGCGCTGGTTGGAGGTGGCGCTGGTACGGGCGTGGTTCTGGCGACCCGGGGCGATCCCGCCGTTGTCCCGTCGGAAACAGTTCTAAACATGAAGCTGTCAGCGCCACTTACCGTGACCGAGAAGACAGCGGGCAGCATTGATAAGAACAACGCACCTCCGCCGAATCAGGAATAGAGACCGGACAACCGCCGTTCGCGAGCGAATCCACGATATAGCCGACGTTAGCTAAGTGGGCGGTCTCGGAAGTGCGGTCACGGTATCGCGACATGTGATCGAACTTCTGACTTGAGTACTAGTGCTCTGTCGTCTTCTTACGGTCTTGCTCCTCTTTCTTAGAGGTTGGTTTCGTGGTCGGCTTCTGAGACTCAGCGTGAGCGGGTTGCTGCGGAGGCTTGTGCTCCTCCACATGCGCAGGGGGATGTGGTGGAGGCGGAGGCTTATACGTTTCAGTACGAGCGGGCGGAGGTTCCTTCGCCGGTTGGGCCGGCGGTTTGCGTTCCTCCATCCGGCTCGGCGGAGGTGGTTGTGGCGCCGGCTGCGGCTTGTATGTCTCTACGTTTGCAGGCGGTTGTGGTGTCTTCGCTGCGGGCTGCGGTGGCG
>JBAUOG010001142.1:0-5371 GCA_049579625.1 Bryobacteraceae bacterium | reverse complement strand
CCCAAAAGCTGTCTTGAGGTTGCCCGATCTGGAGCAATCGAAATCTTCCGTTCTCAATAGCCTGCCATCCCCGAACTCGCGGAGGTCGTATGATCACGCGATCCACGAGTTCATCGAATGGTACTGTTCCGAACCACGGCTTGCCCTGAATCGAACAGTCGTCACCCGGTACCGGATCTGCCTTGAGCAGGCGCACTATTCCTCGGCCACGATCAACCTTCGGCTCGCAGCGGTCCGAAGGCTTGCCTACGAGGCAGCCGACTCCGGGCTCCTGAGTCCAGACCTGGCCGCCGGCATCCGCCGCGTCAAGGGTGCAAAGAGACTTGGCGTTCGGATCGGGAATTGGTTAACTGCTGGGCAGGGGAACCGATTGCTTCAAGCCTTGGATCGTGACACTCTTCGGGGTAAGCGCGATTACGCAATCCTTGCGGTGCTGCTCGGGTGTGGTCTCCGCCGCGCCGAACTTGCCGCGACGACGGTTCGGGATCTTCAACAACGAGAAGAGCACTGGGTCTTCGCCGACCTAATCGGCAAGGGTGAGCACATCAGGACTGTCCCCGTACCGGGGTGGATTGAGAAGGCACTCGGGGACTGGCTCACCGTTGCCGACATTACGGACGGCCCGATATTTAGATCGATCAACAAAGCGGGACGAGTTGCCGAAACGGGATTTAGCCCGAAGGTCATCTGGACTGTTGTTAAGAAAGTCTGTTCGAAGTGCGGCTTAGCAAACGTAGCCCCCCATGACCTCCGCCGCTATGCCGAATCTCAGACTATGCCGAATCAGAATGCGACCGCATTACCGGGACCTAAGTAGAATGGCCGTTGATCGACTGTTCGCCCCGAGAATCGCGGCATAGTCCGCGGCTCCGAGGATCGGCCGAGAGCTGACGAGCACACCTTCACGCTATCGGCGGATCTATGAACAGTCGCGCCCACACGGTTGAGGGCGGCTGCCTGCCGGGGTTCGACACGTGTTCGATTGTTCTTGAAAAAGGCGCGGTCCAGTCGGATGGTCTCCTCGCTCCCGATTCGCAGGACCGGCATGGTCAAGACTATGCCGCATCACGCAGTGCCCAACCCCTTGCTGGCCTGGCCGCAACGTTGTCGATTCGGCATAGTCCGGCACTCGGCATAGCGGCGAAGGTCATGAGGCGCGAGGCGCGGGACGCCAAGCCTTTTCGCATAGTCTTTGACGACGTGCCAACTACTCGTTCCGTCACACCATCGCCCCAGTACTTGCCTGCCCGACAAACGCAACGAAAGATTTTCCCGCTTGAAATACCAGCGGCAGTGGCCCACTGATCTAGGGCCGCTTTGACCCAGTCGGGCACGGGCACGGTTCTGATGTGGCCACCCTTACCTATTAGGTCGACTATGGCCCAATGGTCCTCGCGTTGCTGCAAATGCCCGAAGTCAAGATCAGCCAGTTCGCGACGCCTCAACCCTCATCCAAGGAGGACCGCGAGAATCGCCCGATCTCGCTTGCCCTTAAGCGTGTCTAAGTCTGGGGACTGTAACAATCGACGAGCCTCATCCACCGTGAGCCAGTTTCCAAGCCTAACGCCCAATTTCTTCAAGCCATTAACGCGTCGAATACCAGCGGCGAGTTCGGGGCTCAGCAAACCGGCGTCGGCGGCCTCATATGCAAGTCGGCGTACCGCCGCGAGTCGTCCGTTGATTGTACTAGCAGCAAGCTGGCGGTCCTCGAGAAACATGCGGAACCGTGTCACAACAATCCTGCTGAACGACAGCCGTGGCTCGGAGCAGTACCACTTCGCCTGCGGGAATTTTCTACGGTCGGCGTCAGGGCTTTGGTCTTCTTTCGTCCGACACGTAAATTTATGAGAAGGAAAACTACGCTACCAGTCGACTCCGTCAGCGCCTGAAGGCAATCCTGCGTATAAATCTCTACTTCAGATAATATAGGGTGTTCGTTTGCGCCAATATGGCCTTCCACGGAGATTACGCGCCTGCGACAAAATTTCCAAGCGTTACCGGAGGAAGAGTCTCCAGCCCTACCTGAAGCTCATTCGGTGCAGGCACTCACTGAGATGGCAAAGCCGATTGACCGCGCGACCGGGGTTCTTGATTCGGTGAAGTAATTTATCGCGTGTAAGACGCAGCCAGAGTTTGCATGTAGGATGTAGCGATATGCAAATTGGTGAACACCGGCCCTTGCAAATGAAGGTGAAACGGCGTGTGACCGCGCCCCCGCGCCCGATGGAGACGGAAAAGCCGATCGCCGAGCCTCTGCCCGAGGTTGAAACCGGATCGGACCATGTAACAACGCCGTCAGTTAGTCCGGCGACCAAACCTCTCACAAACGCCGTTCGACCGAGGGCGCAGAGTCTTTCCGAGGAGCATCTCCCTCAACCCGAAACAACTCGCACTCAAAGGACGACAGTACCCGTGGTGCGCTCCATACCCGCGCCAGAACAGGAATCCTCCGTCCGCCCCAGTGAGACGACGGCGGTGGTAAGCACGGCGAAAGCGACTAGCCAACCTCGTCCAGTTGAGCGTCAAGCCGCGGTCCAACGCCTGGTGGTTGGCACCGCCCTGGATGCGCGGATGACAGCCGTTGGTATCCATGTGAACGACCTGGACCAGAAAATTGGTCTGCAACAAATGCTCTCCGCCAAGCTAAAGACGCCTGGCGAGGAGGCGAAGGTCGCCGCTTTTCTGAAGGAAATGACCTCGACGCCGGACGCGGAAAAACTACCGGCTTCATCTTTGAACCTGCTCTATGCCCGGACGGATGAGCTGACCGGCAGAGAAGGTCTCAAGGAGTTTACCGTAAAGAGCCTGATCAACGCTGAAAACGAACAGGATGTTTCAAAGTTCCTGGACGATCTGAACGGGACCGATGCGGTTCAGTTGCCCGCCGACCGTTTGGCCCAGATTTATGCGGTGCGCGCCGACGTGATGAGTAAGCCCGGACTGAAGGGGTTCCTGATCAAGGCGCATACCTACAAACAAAACATCAGCGACCTCAACGAATTCGTGGCCGACTACAAGGACAGCGCCGCCGCGTATTTAGACGCCTCAAAACTGCGATTCCTTTTCGACCAGCGGGCCGACTTAAAGGAAAACGCGGGGCTTAACGATTTCGTGGTTGAGGCGCTGAGCAAAGGCGAGTCAACGGACAGCCTGAGGCCCTTTTTGGCTGAGAGCAAGGACCCGCGCGTAGCGGCTTTCAGAAAAGAGCAGGTTTCATTGCTCTATAAGAATTACGCTCGCGTCAAAGACGAACCGGAGTTGAAGGAGGTGGTGATCAATAAACTCGCGACCACTGTGGACTGGGAAGCGGGATTAAATCGATTCTTGGAGGCAATCGGTCCACTCAACACTAAGCCACTCAAGAGCCGGCAGTTGGATTTTATCTATGGACTTGGCGACGACCTGAAAGCCACTGTAGTTGACCGGCCCAACCAAGGGCGGAAAACGAACTTGGCGGTGTTTGCGGTGGATCAGTTCTCCGATCAAACGACTGCCAGCGGAACGATCGGGGAAATTTCAGACTTAAAAGCATTCGGGTACAAGGGAGGGTTCTTAGATGCAGCACGGGCGGGAGCGAAGGAACTAGGAGAGAAGAAATACAGGCAGGCGCTGCAAAACCTGAATTCGGATGAGCAGAAGGCCCTCGCTGCTGTGCCCAAGCAGTTTGTGGCGCCGGTCGCTCCCGATAAAGCTAGGCCATCGTCCTCTTTGTCAAAGAAGGACCAGAGAGCACAAAAAAACCTGACAGAAGAATGGAATCAGTATGATGCAGACAAGAAGAACTTCGACACCGAAGTGCCCCAAAAAATCAGCGCTGAGACCAAGCGGCTCAAGGCTGCCTACAAGCAGCAGCGAGACGATCTCGCGAAAGACAAGGAAGAGAACTTTGTAGCGCCGGAGTTTGAAAAGAACCAACAGTTCGCCAGCAATGCGAGCTTCAACGACGAGGCGCAATGGGCGCTGAAGCTAACCGGTGATAGCGAGCAAGCCCAAATCCTGTTTCTCGCGTGCAAAGACACGCCCGAGCTGAAGAAGTTTGGAGAATGGGCGGTGACCAGCTTCGCGGGTCAGAAGCTCGAAGATGTTCTGAGCGCAGCTAAGGATTTGGGCGGCGACTCGGAGAAGGCGCAAGCGGCGGCCCCCTATTACGCTAGCTGCCCCGATGACGCGACCCGTCAATGGCTGAAGAAGCGCTCGGCAACAGATACGGCCGAAGATTTGAAGTTCGAAGTGGGAATCCTCACGGGACATGCCATCGGGAATCTGAAGAATGCCACCGCGGCGATCGACGCGGCACCATCGGCGGTAAATGATAAGGGACAGTACAACAAACTGCTGCAGAAGTACAATAAGCTGCTCAAGAAAGCCGGGCTCAGCGACTCCCTACTCGCGCTGTTTAAGCAGGTTGACATACAAGAAGCCGGCCTACCTGTACACGACCCGCCGTTAGTATTGAATGCCATCAAGAACGGCGGCATCAAGTCGGCGACCGTTCAGCATATCTTTGATACCTACGGCGAACGGGGGAACCTGGAGGACTTTCTGACAGCTGCTAACCCGTTGCCGAAGGACTATGGCTCGCTAGCAGAGATCTGCGAGTTGGTCAGAAGGGAGCCAACGACAGCGGCGAAGGATCATTACTCGATCGAGGATGTGACCTGGGCGCTGAATCTGGCGACTACCCCCAAAACGCCTCGGCCCATGCCGGTTGGAAAGGACTTTGTGAAGCATCTGCTGAAAAGGATTGACGTAGAAAACCGGACTCGGGCTGATATGGCGACTAATGACATGGGGCACAAGGAATGGCTGCTGGTTTCGGGAAAGTCTTGGGGGACGGTCACGGTTTCGAATGTGGGATTTGGCCCCAACGCGATGACAGGTATCTTCAAGTTGACGATTGACGGCACCGATGTTCAAATTCATAACCATTTCTACAAGAAGGGTGGAGTTCAGTATTCTTTACATTTGAAGGATGGAAAGGGCGCGCTTCAAGGACCCGAATTGACCTCAAAGCAAGACAAGAGCATCTACGGCCCGATTTCGGCGGGGGCTCTGGGTGCCTATACGACCTGGGTCGGCAATAAAGGCTGGGATCTCTACACAGTGTGAGCGGCTGGCTAGTCTAGCAGGCTGCTGAAAAATAGGTAGTCAAAGGGCTCGGCCTTCTCACTTGTCGCTTCCTGACGCTGTTTACGGCTGTTTGTAAGTTCCGCCGTGGAGGAGTACGCGCCTAAAAGCCCCGTTTTACGGGCTCCGGACACACTTCTCCCCCGGCTTATGCGGAGTGAACTGGTGTTGCCAGCAGGTTCCGCATGCGCACCAGGTTGTAAGCGGTGGCCGCAAATGTGAAAACCCATCCCACCTTGAAGAC
>JBAUOG010001141.1:0-14503 GCA_049579625.1 Bryobacteraceae bacterium | reverse complement strand
CAAAGAAGGTGAGATCGGGCCTCTAATGCCGTAAGTGTTACGGAGCGGCCACGACAAGTTGATATTTGGAATCAGGTTAAACTTACCGACTCCCTTCGGCGAGTGCTCCCTGTAAAGGTTTCGCGGTCCCTTGAGAGCCGGGAACACGAATCGGGGTAGCCCAGTCGCGCTCGATTTCCACCGCGACGGAGCGATTCAAGATGGTAACTGGAAGGACGAGCCGGCAGCGTTTTCGAACCGCTACCATGAGTCCCTCAAGTCCGGTCAGCGGCCCGTCATTCAGAAGGACACGGTACCCGGTTTTTGAGAATGGCCATGGCTCTGCGGGTAGCCCGGACCGTGCAGTCGCTTGAAGCGCCGCCATCTCCGCGTCATCGACTGGAGTGGGCGTCTTCCCGTCGCCGACGATGTACTGAACACCCGGAATGGTCTGGAGTTGCAGCTTGGCGTCAGGGTTTATGCGGCAGAACACATACCCAGGGAACAAAGAACGATCGAGCGACCTAACGCGGCCTGAGCGGTCGCCGCAGTTCCGGTAAAGGGGCAGGTACTCTTCAAAGTCGTTGTACCGGACGATTGCGGCAACGCTCCGTTCGAATTGCGGCCTGACGTTAACAGCGAACCAGAGAAGCTTGGAACTAGGGTTGTTTTCCACTTTAGCGTGGCATCCTGTTTGGTTCAGGAGGAGGGGCATCCGAAGATTTATGAGTCGGGTCCCAAACTAAAGCGAGCAAGCTCCGCCATTTCGGTCCCATTTTCGGTCCTCGTCCCAACATTCAGTTTAAGTTCAAGCGTAGCAGGTTTGGGGAAGCCTGGAGTAACGAAATGGGACAAGTGCCGTTAATTCAGTACTCTGCGGGCTCCGACCCCGCGGGGCTCTGGAGGGCTATTGGACTTGTCCCAAACCGATAGGACTAAAGTCCCCCAGAACGAGCGTACTACAGACACTGGGCTGGCGATAGAGGCTTTCAAGGCGTTGGGTACTAGCAATTTCCACCCTGCGGTCTAGGTACTTTCCGCGAATTGCCTGCGGTCTTCGAACTTTCGAAGCAGATAGAGGCAGCCCATCAGGATGCAAAGCGCAACCAAAGCGAACAGAATGCCCCCATTATGGTGCAGATTCCCATAAAGGAACCCGACATTGACCTTGGTCGCAAGGAACCAAAGCGACGTAATCCGAACCGCGTTGGTGAACATCGCGATTGGAATACTCAGAAGGGTCAGGCAGAGTTTGGCCGGCAAGGAGCGCAGCAACAGGTGACCGACGAGAAGGCTCACGATGAACAAAGCGGAACCGGAATGAATCGAACTACATTCTTTGGCCACCTGGATTCCAATCAAGGGGAGCTCGAAATTGATGCCCGTCCTGAACACAGGTACACCGGCCAGCCGGAATAGCGCGTAAGTGGCATCAGCCGATCCCGACTGTAGACCAGTGACGACCTTATCCATCAAAGGAGACGGAATGGGGGCCATGAGCAGAAGCAGCAGAAACGGGAACTTGGCGGCTTTGAGTGCGGGGACGCCGTAGCATAGCGCGAATGCCGCAGCCCAAACCAATAACATGAAGACGACCTTGATCGACAACTGAAACTCCGATGGAAGCGGCAAGACGTTCCAGGCAAAAAGGCCGCCTATGAAGCCGAAGGTTGCCAGCGCTCCGGCCAGCAGCGCTGTCACTCGAGGCGTACGGCTTATCTCGAGGCTTGAAAACACCCGCTCCCGGTCCAAGTAGAGGACGACCGCGCTGTTGACGGGTATCAGGAGAAGATAGGCATAGCGGTCGTCGGAGATTGACAGCGCTTTCAGTTCCCGCAACGCCGGCCAAAACAACACGAGGGACACCGCCAGCAACAATGCCAATTGAAGTGGCCGCCGTGAAAGCACGAAGGATCGGGTAGGTTGCGTCATTTCATAGAAAGAAGGACAAGCCAGCAAGAAAGCCGGCCTGAGCATCATTATCTCTGGAATTTCCAGTATCTCTGGAATTTCCAGTAATTCCTTCCTTTTCAGCGAGGCGCGGTGAATTCAGTAACTCCAGCCAGGCCTTTCGCCAGCAGGCAGTACCGCGTCTGCTTTCTACCGTACCAAGTTCCTGATAAAATGACCCCTATCAGCGGGGGGCGCCAATGAGGCGCGATAATGTTTCGCTCCGGACGGATTGTGAGCCCGACCTGATACCCCGCCGAAGGGATTCGATGCGATTCGACGGAAAAGTCCTCTGGGCAGCCTTGGCAATTCTGACACTGTCCGCGTGCAACTTAACACCACAGGCCAGAGAAGCACGGTTTCTGGAGAAAGGCAAGAAAGAATTCGACCGTCATAACTACGCCGTGGCGATCCTGCATTTCAAGAATGCCGCGGAGGCGAGACCGTTCGATGCGGAGCCGTATTACCAGTTGGGCTTGTCGCACGCTGCAATTGGCGACTTCAAATCCGCTAACGCCGAGCTAACAAAAGCCACCTTTATCGATCCCAAGCACATCGGCGCACAACTGAAACTGGCTCAGTTGTTGTCCAACAGCCGCCTCAAGGAATCCGTCGAGGAGGCACAGAAGCACGCCAAGGCCGTTTTGGCGTTACAGCCTGACAACCCCGACGCTTTAGACGTTCTCGCGGTGACGGATCTGAAACTGGGCAAGCCGGAGAGCGCCCAATCGTACGCAGAGCAAGCAGTGAGTAAGTCACCGGGCCACCTGCCGTCCTGGGTGATGCTGGCAGCGGTAAAACTGGCCCGCCAAGATGTGGCGGGCGCCGAGCAGTCGCTACAGCGGGCATGCACACAGCTGCCGAAGTCGCCGGAGGCTCGTTTCTATCTGGGCGATTTCTACCTCAGCCACGGCAGGGCGCCTGAAGCGGAGCAGCAGTATCGCCAGGCGCTGGCCATCGACCCCAAGTATGGACCTGCGCTAATGAATCTGGGCGCCATGCAGGCAAAGGCCGGCCAGACCGACCAGGCCGACCAGACTTTCCGGCAGGTCTCGGCTCTGCCCGACCGGCGATACAAACCCGTCCATGCGGAATATCTGTTCCAGATCGGCAAGCGCGAACAAGGTCTCGCCGAATTGGAGAAAGCGGCCGCCGCTGACCCGGGCGACCTGAATGTTCGAGCGAAACTGCTTGACGCGTACCTGGCATTGCACCGCGTGGGTGATGCTGAAAAAGTCCTGACGGCGGCGATAAAGAAGAATGGGATCGACCAGGACGCGCTGCTGCGGCGCAGCCGGATTTACCTGGATACGGGCAAGTATTCGGAGGCGGAAGCCGATCTCAGCCAGGTACTACACTTCCGCAAAGATTCGGCCGAGGCGCATTATTTGCTCTCGAAGGTGGCTAAGGCGCGTGCGAATCCGAGCATGCTGAAGCAAGAGTTGGAAGAAGCGGTGAAGATCGATCCAGGCTTCCTTATGGCTCGAGTCGACCTGGCCTCGACGCTGGTTGCCGAACATAGTGCGCGATTCGCCTTGCAAATCCTCAATGAAGCGCCCCGGGAGCAGCAGGACAACGGTGCTTTGGTGCTGCAGCGGAACTGGGTGCTGCTAGCCCTGGGCGAACGCGCGGACGCACGCAAAGGAATCGACCGCGTGCTGGCGACGAGCAAGGTTCCGGAGGCGCTTCTGCAGGACGCGGTCTTCAAGATGGGCGAGAAGAACTACGACGGGGCCCGGAAGTCGGCCGAAGAAGCACTTGCCGGGAACCCCCAGGACGTTCGGGCGCTGTTCTGGATCGTGCAGACCTACGCAGCTCAGAAGCAAACGCCGGCTGGCATCCAGAAAGTACGGGAATACGCGGAGAAGCAGCCCTCATCAGCCGATGTTCAGCTTTTTCTCGGGCAGGTTTTGGCTTCCAGCGGCGACCGCGCGGGAGCGCGCAAGGCTTATGAGGCGGCCAAGGCCGCCCGGCCCGGCTCCCTGGACGCGGATTTTGCCTTGGTGCAACTCGACATGGCCGAAGGCAAACGCGAAGATGTGCGTAAGAGTCTCACGGACCTCGTAGCGGCCCATCCTGACAATAAGACTGGACATCAACTATTGGCGCAATTGGAAACGATCTCCGGGAACAATGCGGCGGCGATTGAGCAGTACCGGAAGCTCGTGGCCCTGGACGGCAAAGACGCCACGGCGCTCAACGCACTTGCCTACACGCTGGCGGAAGACAAGAAGCCGGACGAAGCTTTGGGCTATGCTCAAAAGGCTAGGGAACTGGCTCCTGACAATCCGGCCGTCGCCGACACCCTGGGGTGGATTTATTACCTGCAGGGACGGTACGAACCGGCGTTGGTTCAACTGGGAGCTGCAAACAACAAAGAGGCCAGTGCCGTCCGGGAATACCACTTGGCAATGGCCTATCTGAAAGCCGGCAAACCCGAACTTGGGCGCCAGAGTTTGAACGCGGCGCTGAAAATGAACCCGAATCTGCCCGAAGCGCAGGTCGCGAGGCAGGCGTTTGGTATCGGGGCGCAGTAGAAGCTTGCGCGAGGGGTGAGGCGCCCGGTAGGCGACGACTCGATAGACAGTACTTGCAGTTACGGCCCGTTTGGCGTAGTCCTGATAGGCCTCCTTGCTGTCATTCGCCGCCGGAAGATCGCTTAGTCCAGAAATTACAAAACGAACTATTAGGCAGCCTGCAGCCACGCACTGCAGGCTCGTTTTGTTTGCAGCGTTCATGCCATTGACGGACCGTTACCTAACCGATGTGCGGATATAGCAATCGGCCCGCTGCGACAAGGCACCAGTCGGGAACGATATCGACTAGACGATTCTTCAGATTAGACTTCCAGGCGCATCCTTCAAGCGCGCGTCGGACAGGGAATCGCCAATATTTGAGGGTAGAGCGGCGGGCATCCCAGTGCTCTTTGAAAGCGATCAGGCCTTGGTTGTCGACGCTGGATCGCCCCATGTCCAATTCGGTGAGGCCTTCTTGCGTCGCTTCCTGGATGGTTCTCCAGAACAATAGCTGCGTTCCACCCAGATTGTTGAAACGGGCGTCGCTGCAACCGTATTTGTAGGTGATCGTGGAACCGTGCTTCAGAGTCAAAATGCTCGCGATGGGCAGCCCTTTGTGGGAGGCTACCCGGATTTGCAGCGCGTTTCCAAACGTCCTGGTCAAGTTTTGAAACCAGGAGATCGGTTGTGGCGGGTTATGCTGCCGGCGGCGGGTCATGATCGTCAGGCGGTAGAACTTCTCTAGCAGGTCTGGCGAGTTGCCTGATTCGTAGGCAAGCGCCTCGCGCTCGGCACGCTTGATTTTTCTTTGTACGGAATCCTTGTGAAATGTGCGGAATAGCGCTTCGCGGCCTGGGGATAAATCCAAGAGATGGAACAAATACGTGTCACTTGGGGAGAATCCGGTTGAAGGGCCTGGTGTGGTGAGAACCGGCCTCAGCTCAATGTAGCGGTTGTTGCGGTTGTTTCTGGACGTTGAAAAAGGCGGAAGACCGCTCCCTGACGGTCGCGGCTCAGAAGCCCGGGTGTTTCGTTCTGTCGCCTGAAGAAGGTGGCCGAGCATCGCGTCGAGGTCTTCCTGAGTTTCCACCAACGGTTCACAGTGATCGGAGAATGGCAGCGAAACGAGCCGTCGTCCGGTGAGCCAGCTGTTGATCTGGCAGAACACCACCCCATTCTTTAGCGGTTCGGTCGGCCTGGCGGTGGAGAGCGCAACCGGGTGGTAACCGTAGGTCAGGTGCAGCGCCCTCAACCAGTTCGGGGTGTGAAAAACCGAGGCACGCGGGTGTGTGTTTACAAATTCGATCCAGCGGGCATCCGCTAACGGGTCGAGTTCATGTACACGAGGCACATCCGATGGGCTAGGCAAGGTGCAGGTTTCGCCGTTTGTGGTCAATCGCCAGGCCTCGAAAAAGGAAGTGAGCGAAGGCAGCAGCTCCTGCCGGCGATCCCCAAAAACTTCTTAAGCTTAACAAAGGAGGGCCCCTCCTTTGCCGGCATAGCACAATGAAGTGGTGGGCCTCATGTTCATGCTATTTCAGCGATGGGCCGGCGCTTTCGTGCTCCTAATGTGGGCGTCGTGTGCTGCACTGGCACACGATATCATCACGACCAAGCTCACCTACACACGCGACATATCCCGCATCTTCAACCAGCGCTGTCTGGAATGCCATCACAGCGGGACTTCGATTCCTCTCACCACCTACGAAGAGGTGCGTCCCTGGGCGGTTTCCATCAAAGAGCAGGTGCTGTCAAGGGCCATGCCGCCGTGGGGCGCCGTGAAAGGCTTTGGCGACCTGGCGCCAGATCATGCGCTTTCGCAGGAGGAGATGCTGATCATCGCCGCGTGGGTGATTGGTGGTGCGCCCCAGGGTGACCCTGCGTTGGCGCCACGCGCTAGCACTGCAGCGGAATCCACACTGACGAGGACGAGTCTGGCGGATGTACTTTCCGTATCAACCCGGGTTACGCTCGCCAAGCCGCTCCTGGTGAGTGCAATCACGCCGGCCCCGATGGAGAAAGTGAATTCGGCCCGCATCGTCGCCCGACTGCCCGATGGCCGCATACAACCGCTGCTCTGGCTGTACCAGTACGACCCGACCTGGAAGACCGTCTTCCGATTCAGAACTCCAATACACTTGCCGGCGGGTACGGAGATCGAATCCAATGCTCCACTGAAATTCGCGTTGGAGGCCAGTCGCGCCTACGCGCCGGCTAAATGAATAGGCCAGCCTTGAAGTCACCTGGAGCGTGCGAGTTAGTTTCCAGCCACAGCCTTTAAAGGCTGTGCCACGTTCTGACACTGCTAAGAGCTTCTTGTCAGGTGCCTAAAGGGAAATCACGCGCACGGTGAATACAGCGGTGTTAATGACGCCTTGGCGCTGGAACTGCGTCCAGATCTTGTAGAGGCCGGGGCGGGGAAAGACGACGTTGAACTGTTCGGTGGGCCCGCCGTCTGCCAGAAAGGGATGAACGTGCAGCATATCGATCAAGTCTTCGCTGACAGCCAGCATGTGGCCCCAGGCTCCGAGATAAGGCTCCAGGCCAGCCGACGGATTCAAGCTGTAGATGAGCCTGGTTTCAAGCCCAGCCAGCGGTTGTTCCGGTTCCAAGCGGAGAGTCGCAGTGAGGTTCTCGGCCGGCGATGGCTCAAGCGACGGGCGAAGCTTTCCTGGCGGGGAAACGCCAGCCACGAAAAGCGTTTGCTGCGCCAGTTGCGGCACGGATCCCTTCGGATAGAAGTCGGCGAGCAATCGATACATCCCGCCGAAAGGCACGCTGAGCCGGAGCTGGAATGAGCCGTCCTCCTGTAGAACGGGGTGGTCGTGCAAAAAGAACTGCAGATTCTCGCTGACGAGGAAGAGGTGCATCAAGCGCTCATGCACCAGTTCGAAATCGGTAACTGGCTTTCCGGAGCCTGGATCCAAGATTCGAAATGTCAGCGTTGCCGTTTGGCCGGGGTGCGCGACCGCAGGGGCGGTTGACACATCCAGACGATATTCCACTCGTTCCGGAACGTTGAGTACCAGCTTCATGCCGCAGCGCGGGCAGGTGCCGGGTTTGTCGGAGCGCACATCGGGATCCATGGGGCATGCCCAATCCTGCGGCGTATCCGTGTCCTTGCGAGGCGGCTTGGATTCCGCGGCCTGTGCACTCAGCCCGGTTGGCACAAACGGCGGCAGCAGTGGCGCAGCCATCAGGAACAAGCAGGCACGACGGTTCATGGCTGGCGCGTTCAATGCAGGTAACTCCTGTTCCTATCATCGCCAACGAGCGCTGCTGCACTGCTCCCGGGTCTCGATAACGCAATGGCCTGGAATGGGGTCTAATAGTCTTAACCCATGCCGCGAGTTCTTCGAAATCGGACCGTATCCGCCATCCTCTTCGCCGCGGTTGTGCTCATGTCTTTCGCGGCCGAGTTGCCGGCAAGTGACGTGACGTTTTCCCGGGACGTCGCTCCGATTCTCTACAAGAACTGCGTCGCTTGCCACCACCCCAATGACATTGCACCCATGTCATTGCTCACATACCAGGAGGTGAAGCCCTGGGCTTCGGCCATCAAAGAGGCGGTCCTGACGAAGAAAATGCCGCCCTGGAAGGCCGATCCTCACTACGGTAAGTGGGCGAACGACGCCAGCCTGACGGACTCGGAGATCGCCACGATAAAAACATGGGTCGAGACCGGCAAGGCTGAAGGTGATCCCAGAGCCACGCCGAAGCCTCCGGTGTTTGCGGATGGCTGGAAGATCGGCAAGCCGGATGTCGTGGTTAGCATTCCGCGACAGACCATCGAGGGTTCTGGTCCCGATCAATACGTCTACCTGAAGGTGCCTACGAATTTCAGCGAGGACCGCTGGGTTGTGGCTGCCGAACTGAGGCCCGGCAACCGCAAGATTGTGCACCATGCCCACGTTTTTGTGGTTGAGGCGGAGACGCAGGTGGCGACGGCCAAGAAGGAGAGTAATCCCCCAACCGAGTATGCGAAGTGGCTGATGGTTCACGAGGGCAGCTTGGATTGGATCCGTCCGGACGCCCCGGTTATCGACAATGGCTGCTCCGTTGACGACAATGGCTTGTTGCCCGGCCGCAAATCGAATGATCTGGGCAACCTGATCAGTTCATACCTTCCCGGACGGGAGGCCGACGTCTATCCCGAGGGCACAGCGCGTCTCGTTCCCGCCGGCGCCCAGCTCAATTTTCAAATACACTATTCCCGGACCGCAGGTAAGACAGAGTTTGACGAAAGCAGCGTGGGCCTGATCTTCGCCAAGGAGCCGCCCCGGCAGATCGCGAGGCGGATCGATCTCTCTAATCAAATGTTCCGAATTCCGGCCGGCGACCCGAACCACGAAGTGAGTGAGTGCCACACCTTCACCAAGGACATCTACATCACCAGCCTTACACCGCACATGCATCTCCGCGGCAAAGCCATGCAAATGGTTGCCACGTACCCGGACGGACGTCAGGAGACACTACTGTCGGTTCCGCACTACGATTTCAACTGGCAGATCACATATCGTGCCGAGAAGCCGCTCTTTATGCCGAAAGGCACACGCATCGCAATCATCGCCCATTTCGATAATTCGCCCAATAACCCGGTGAACCCTGATCCCTCGAAGCCGGTTCGTTGGGGTGCGGCCAGCGAAACGGAGATGATGGATGGCTGGATTGAATACGTCGATGCGGCGCCTCTGAAAGCAACGGAAATCAGCGCAGTGAAGTAGCGGGCTTTACTGCGGTGCCCGACCGGACGGCGTACCCGGCGCGAACTTCTTAGGAGGATTGTGGATTCCAATTCAGTTGAAGCCCAACGGCCGCGGGCAGCTCGAGAACTCGTCGAACAGCGTGGCGTGGGTGTCCTCGCGACCGTCTCAAGCCGGCTCGCCGGATACCCCTACGCTTCATTGACGAATTATGCGGTGGACGATCACGGAAGGCCGCTTTTCCTCTTCAGCACGCTGGCCGTTCACACCAGCAACCTGCTTCAGGAGCCGAAAGCAAGTCTGCTGGTTTTCCGGGAGGAGGCCCTTCAAGACCCTCTTTCAACCGCGCGGGTGAATGTGATGGGCACGGTCCACTCGGTTGCCGGCAGCGAGATTGATTCGGCTCGTGCTACCTACTTGCTTCGGCATCCGAGTTCGGCCCAGTACATCGACTTTGGCGACTTCGCCATCTATCGGATGACCATCACGGACGTTTACTTGATCGCCGGATTCGGGGAAATGGGGTGGGTTGCCGCCGCCGATTATGTCCGGGCGTTATAACTGCGGCTTAGCGAAGAAGTGATCAAACAAATATTCTCGTAGTTCGGCGTCGAATCGCTGGGTGTTCCGATCCTTATCCGTGGCGTCGGTGTTGAACGCCACGATGTAAGCGCGCCTCGATTCCGGCTGCAGATAGAAGTGGCTGATGAAGCCGTTTTGGCTGCCGCTGTGTCCTATGAATCGCCGGCCGCGATCGTCACGTATAAAGAACGAGAGCCCCACGGAATCCTTCTCATCGTGCCCATTGGGCGACGACGATTCGGTCGCCGAGATCTTTAGCTGCGGCTGGAACATCTCCTCCAGCGACGAACGCTTCAAAACGAGATCGTCATCTCCGCTGTGGGGCGTATTCCCCAGCAAGAACTCGATATATTTCGACATGTCAGTCAGCGGCGCATTCAGGCCGCCGTTTGAAACCGTAATGCCCGAATCAAAGTTGAAAGGCGCCTCCTTTAGCAAGCCTTCCGAAAGGTTGTAGCTGGCCGCCCGGTACTTGAGCAAATGGTAAGGCGAGCGGTCGAAGTAGCTCTGGTACATCTGAAGGGGTTTCAGGATGTTTTTGTCGACGTAAACCTCGTAGTCGTCACCGCTCAACCTCTCGATAATCTGGCCCAGAAACACTACGGCCAGATTTGAATAGCTGAAGCGGCTGCCAGGCTTAAATTCGACCTCGGTATATGGCATCATCGCCACGATCTGGGACCACCGCGTGGGTTCGAAGGGATGCCACGGCTTGTCGCCACCCCACGGCCAGGTGGCCGATCGCAGGCCCGTGCTATGGGTCATCGCATGACGGATGGTGATCTCGTCGACTGGGCCCCATGGGTCGTGAACTTCCCGAAGCTCGGGTACGTACTTGACGATTGGGTCATCCAGTTTCAGCAAGCCGCGGTCGCGCAGTTGCATGATGGCGATGCCCGTGAAGGTCTTGGTGATGGAGGCCCAGTGATAGGCGGTGTTCTCGTCCACCGGACGCGCCGGATCTTTCCGGGCGTCGCCATAGAAGTCTTTAGCCACGGCCTCCTTGTCCCGGATCAGGAAGAGGCTGCTGCCGACGATTCCGTTCTTCCTCAGCCCAGCGTCGTAGAACGTTTTGAGGTCGGCTGCGGAAAAGGTCGCCGCCGGGGCAGGGACATGGGCAAAAAGGAAGATCATAAGAGCAACTGAGAAAGCCAGTCGAAGGCGGAGCGGCCGGTACATATCGCTCTATTCTTCAGGAATGCCGCCGCCGCCGCAACTCCCATTCGTTCTCCAAGCCCCATGACAGGGGGACGTTCACCCCCGCTAATGAAAAGCCGAGATGAATCTAGATTAATCTCGGCTCAGCAGGCTGGCAGCCCGCGCCACGGTTCTGTGCTGAAGTTTTCACAAGAGGATCTGACGTGTGCGGGTCTGAAAGGTCTCCTACTGAGAGGCTTTCAGAGGCTTTTCAGAACCCACACTTGTCGACGCAACTGAACTCCAAACGCCGAGAACACAGGCCAAAATCCGTTTGCTGACGCGCGCGGTTCCGTGCTGATCAATTAGTTTTGACTCCCGGCACTGCACCACCAGGGGCAAGATGGCTTTTCCCGCGACGTCTTAAAGCTGTGCCACGGGTGTACGGGAATCACCAGTCTAATGACGGCCGTTGCGGAATGCCTGCAGCCCGTCTTCTAGATGAAACCGGAAGCTATAGATGGTCACCGGCCCGCGGACCTGGTTGTAGCCGGGGCGCCAAATCTCCTGAAAGTCGCCTGCGATGGAAATGCCTCGGACAATGTGCAGCGTGTAATAGGTCTCGCTGATGCGCTCCTGGCCGTAGGTCAGGTTCCCGTCACCGAGCAGGAATCCAAGCCCGCCGAGTTGCAGGTACTGCGCATGCTGGCCCGAGATGGAATTGTTGATGAAGGCGCTGCCCACCTTGTCGTCGGGGCGTCCCCAGTGCTTGCCTGTAGAGTAGGCGCCGACCGCCGCCGTCGAATTAACTTCGGTGTAGGCAAAGGATTCCGTGTCACCGGACTCCCAACCCAGGCGTCCATAGGCAGCCATGGTCGAGTTCAGTTGTTGCTCGACGTTGAGTCCAAATCCATATTTGATACGCCCTTGAACCCGGGTGGCGACGACGTCGGGAATGGGAGTCTGGCCGACACGATACGCGCTGATCGCTTCGCTATACAGACCCATGTTCGCGCGGTTTATGAAGGCCAGTGGCCGTATGATCGTCTGCCGGTTCTTGAAGAGCGCGGGATGAAACTCGAACTCGAAATTCTGCGCGCCCGCTTTGGCGATGTTCCATTGCAGATCGATGCCGTTGGCAACGGTCGGCATAAGCTCTTCGCCAAAACGGAAAGCGCCCCATTTGTCGAAGTACTCAATCACCAGGCCGAAGGTGTAGCCGCGCGTGTCGGCCGCGTAGTCGTACGCGCCGTTGTTATCCACAGTCCAGTTCATGAACTGCGTATGGCTGTCGCTGCCCACGCTGTTAACGTCGAAGAAATCGACCGTGCTCATCTTGCCGAGGTAAAACTCCAGCCTGCGCACCGGGAGCGCCGAGGCGAGCGAAAGCGGATTCATGGTGGCCTCTTCGAGATCCTTGCCCAGCGGAACGGTGTAGTGCATCATGATGCGCGCGATGTAGGGCTGGGAACTGAGGCTTGGGTTGCGAACCACGTCGAGATTCGGGAAGCCGGCGATCCCAAGCGCCAGGCTCAAGCCGCCGCCGCCCGCACTCTCGATGTCGAAGAGAAAGTCGAGCTTCTTTGTCAGCCGAAAGCCGGTATAGAGCGTGAGCAATCGCGAACCTTGCGTCTCACCTTTCGGTCCGAAGCTGTTGGTGCCGGAATAAGCGGCGGGGAAGGAGGGATTGTTCTGCCAGATGAAGTTGGCCTGGCCCGAGAGCCACAGCCGGTCCAGGAAGGTTCCGAGATCGTCGGAGGGAGGGGGAGGAGCAGGAGGCGTCTGCGGGGTCGCAACGTCTTGAGCCGCAGCAACTAGCGGTGAGAGAATGAGCCCCAGGATGAGAGTCGGCCAACGCACTCTAACCATGGTTCGGGATCGCTAAGACCGTGTCAATCAAGGTTCAAGAAAGAACGGTGGAAACGGCTCTTTTTTCATCGGCTTGTAACCAATTGAAGCCTGCTGGTTGTGAGATTATGAGGTGTTAAGGAGCACTCCTGTACGTCGCGGGTGAAACTGAATGTGCAAGGCGATAGAGCCCTGCGCATTCTCGGGCTAGTAACGCGGGGTGTCGGCTTGACGCTGGTGTGCCTCGGCTGTGTGGCTTCGGGAGCCCGCAGGGTTGCCGGCGCATCACCGCTGGAAGGCCTGACTGTGTACGTTGAAAGTCTTGGCGCGAAGCCGGGCGCGGCCGATCTTAAGAAACAGCTGACGGAAGAGTTGCGCAGCGTATCCGGCATTCATGTCGTCAACAACGAATCGAAAGCAGATGCAGTGATTCGAGGCGAAGGCGAAATCTGGATCCGGCACTATTACAGCTTGAATCCCAGGGCGGGGAACGGCCCTGGACACGGGCGGCCGGTATTGGGCGGCTTCCTTTCCGTCGAGTTACAGAGCCGTTCAGACGGGATCCTTTGGTCATATCTGGCCACCCCTCATGTCGGAGCGGAAGACGTTGAACAGGACTTAGCGAAACAAGTCGCGAAAGGCTTGAAGATTGCCATCGCGAAAGGGTCGGGAGCCAAACCGTGATGGCGGCCAATGAAGACGATGGGACAACCAACCGGGTGGATAGAGCTTGAGGCTGGGTAGCTCTGGCGCTGTCACCCGCGCCACCGCAGCGGCGGTTGCCTTGCTTTTTGCCGGCGCTGCCAGCCTAAGCGCGGCGTCGCTGGTGGGTGCTGGTGCGACTCTCCCCGCGCCGCTCTATCAACGATGGATTGAAGGCTTTCTGGCAAACCGGCCGCATGATGAGATCCGTTACGCCGCCGTCGGCTCGGGCGAGGGTCTTCAGCGGCTGGTGGATGGACAAGTCGATTTCGCCGGATCGGATGTTTGCGAGTTGCCGCCGGGCAGCACGCCGGAGAACTTTCTCTGTCTGCCCACGGTTGTGGGAGCGGTGGTGCCTATCTTCAACGTGCGTGGCGTATCGGAGGATCTGCGCCTGACGCCGGAAGCACTGGCGGCCATCTACCTGGGCAAAGTGACGCAGTGGAACGACCCGCTCATTCGCGCCTCGAATCACGGCGTAACACTGCCGAAGCAAGACATCACGGTGATCTACCGCTCCGATTCCAGCGGCACCAGTTATGCCTGGAGCGATTATCTGTCCAAGGTGAATGCCGACTGGAAGCAAAGCGCGGGCGTGGGCACGAAACTGAAGTGGCCGGTGGGGCGCGGCGCCGAGGGTAACGGCGGCGTCGCTGCGGCGGTAGAGAACACACCGGGTGCCATTGGGTATGTCGAGCTGATCTACGCAGTCCGCCGTCATCTGGGTATTGCCATGGTTCGGAACGCAGCAGGACACTTCTTGCGCGCGGACCTGGAGACGATCGCAGCGGCAGGGGACAACGCCGAAGCCGGATTCTCGGCAGGCGCCAAGCACGCAACCCTGACCAATCCAGCCTCCGAGAAAGCGTATCCGATTGCCACGTTTTCCTGGCTGCTGGTGCCCAGACACGGGGTGGGCTCAGAGAAGAGAGAGTTGCTGATCCAGTTCCTTCAGTGGGCGCTCAATTCCGGGCAGCAGCAAGCCGCGGCGTTGGGGTACGTCGCGGTACCAGATGCGATTATCGAGCAGGAACGGAAGGTACTGGCAACGCTCGAGTGAAGGGATAGAGTGGACCGCTTGCTGAC
>JBAUOG010001140.1:0-2829 GCA_049579625.1 Bryobacteraceae bacterium | reverse complement strand
ACACTAAAATACTCCCGGGTTACCGCCATACCCTGCAGGGATTCGCTGCCATCGTTGCCGATCAGGAAATTGAAGGTCCAACTGTAGGCGGCGACGCCTTCGAGCGACCTCGCCTGCTGCTGCCATTCGGTCCATTGCAGGGTGGCCCACCCTTGCCGGGATGGCTGCCCGTCGGAGCCGAGCGAATGCACCAGGGCGAGCCCCTCCGTGCCAACATTGATGAGACAGTTCTCCCGGTCATAATTAGTGAGCAGGGCGAGAACAGAGATCAATGTGAAGAACAACGGAATATCCTCGGCTTCTCCCACGGTTTTGCCCGCCGCTGAACGGAGGGAGGACGAGCGAAGCGAGACCGAGTGTGTTGGACATGAATGATCGATTGGGGGTGCAAGTCCCCTACAGGGCCAGTTGGAGGCAACTGTGAGCCAAAGGCAACTGCGCGGCACCGCGAGGGCGCGTGGGGAAGAAGCCGTAGACGAACTGCAGCACCGAACGCGAGTGAAGCCCCGTGAGGCCGGACTGGTGGAGGCAAGCGTGCTCGGAAACGCAACGCCCAATATTCAACCGTTGCCAGGACGGTGTGGGGGACGGGAGCGGCAGGATATTGATCGTTCTTACTCCAAGAGATCTCTTTGGGTCCGCGCACGCGGTAGGGCGGAAGGAAATGAAGACGACCGTCCGAAGCCCAGGGAGAAGTCGGATCTCCTCGTATTAGCGATGAAGCTGGTGAAAGCCAGTGGAGCAAAGGGGGGGATGGATTGAAAAGCGCAGAACCACGGCAGTTGACCTTCGTGTTCGCCGATAGCCCGCAAGGGGACAAGGGTCGCGGTCCGCAGGACGAGTCCTATGGAAAGCGGTTCTTGGTGCACACAGCGAAGGGCAGCGGCCGGATGGAACCTGCCACTTGCACGGCCGCCGAAGGGCGGTTGATGGAATCGGTGGCGTCGGTGTCCAATCTGGCGCAGGCGTTGCTGAATGTGTTGCGAAACAAGGGCGCGCCCGGCGTAGACGGGCGGAGTGTGGAGCAGGTGGTCGAAGAGGCCCCGGCTCTGCTGCCTGAGTTGCAGAAGTCTCTTCTCGACGGAACGTATCAGCCGGGCGATATCCGGCGGGTATGGATTCCGAAACCGGGCGGAGGCGAGCGCGGCTTAGGTATTCCGAATGTGGTGGACCGGTGGGTTCAACAGGCCGTACTCCAGGTTCTGGAGCCGATCTTCGAGCCGCGGTTTCATCACAGCAGTCACGGATTCCGCGCGAACCGGGGTGCTCACACCGCCATCGCGGAGGCGAAGCAGTATCTGGGGGAAGGGTACGGTGTCGTGGTCGATTTGGATTTATCGAAATTTTTCGATCGAGTCCATCATCAACGCCTGCTCAACCGTTTGGGGCAGCAGGTGGGCGACGCCCGGATTCTGAGCCTGGTGCGGCAGATGCTGAAGGCGAAGGTGGTGTTGCCGGACGGTACAAAGGTTTCCACGGAAGAGGGTACTCCGCAAGGCGGCCCGCTGTCCCCGCTGCTGTCCAATATCGTCCTTGACGAATGGGACTGGGAGTTGGAACGCCGTGGGCTCCGATTCGTGCGCTACGCCGATGATTGTAATATCTTCGTGCGGAGTCAACGAGCAGGGGAAAGGGTTATGGCTTCGACGCGTCGATATCTGGAGACCCGATTGCGGCTTCAGATAAACGAGGCGAAGAGTTCTGTGACTCAGCCGGAGAAGGTTCATTTCCTGGGATTTCGGTTTGGAACTGACGACGGTCGGAACGTTGAGGTGCTGTTATCAGCCAAGACGAAGGTGAAGCTCAATGCCCGGATTCTGGAGTTGACTCCAAGACGCTGGGGGAGTTCACTGCGGACGTGCATGGAAGGACTGAACAAATATTTCCAGGGGTGGATCGCGTATTTCCGGATTTGTACTGAAGCAGGGGCGAACGAATTCCGAAGGTATGACGCGCACGCACGCCGTAGGTTGCGGGCTATCGTGATATGCCAGAAGAAGCGGCCTCGCTTTCTGTACCGGCACTTGGTGAGGCGAGGTGCCAGCTCCGGGCAAGCCGCCGGAGTCGCCTATTACAGGCAAGGCACTTGGTCTCGCAGCAACCGGAGGGGAATGACGAAGGCATATCCAAACGCTTGGTTTCACGGCCAGATCGGTTCGCTGTATGACCGGTGGCGCGTGGTCAACCCTCTTCCGCAAGTTCCCAGTCAGCTTAGCCTGGCATGGTGAGACATCGATCCAAAGAGCCGGATGCGAGGCCCGCAAGTCCGGTTCTGTGAGAGGCGCGGCGGGGTGACCTGCCGTGCCTACTCGACAGTTAGCGCCCCAAAACACTTGGCCGTCCTCCCCTTACTCAACCTTTTTGCCATTACGCCCGCCTTTCAGCTTTCGGATCGAGTCTCCCTGTAACTCGATGCGGTGAGCGCCATGCACCAGGCGGTCCAGGATGCTGTCGGCCACGGTGGGATCGCCGATCTGCGTGTGCCACTTCGCCACCGGCAACTGGCTGGTCAGTAGGGTCGACCGGGTCAGGTAACGATCATCGCAGATCTCCAGGAACGCACGCCGTTCCGTCTCCGCCATGGGCGCCATCGCCCAGTCGTCGACAATCAATACGTCTACCTGTCCCAGGGCTCGCAACTTCTTCCCATAGCTACCGTCGGCCCGACCCAGTTCGAGTTCCCGAAATAACTGCGCTGCTGTGGCGAAGTACGCAGTGAAACCGTCACGGCATGCTTTCTGTCCGAACGCTCTTGCCAAAAACGTCTTCCCAATTCCGGTCGGACCGATTAGAAAAATGTGTTGATGGCGAAGTACCCAGTCCGAATCC
>JBAUOG010001139.1:0-2417 GCA_049579625.1 Bryobacteraceae bacterium | reverse complement strand
CATGAGCGGGAGAAAAGTGTTTGTTAATCCGCTGACTACATATTACGGAAACCTGGAAAAAGCGAACGACTCGCTGCGAAAACAGGGGAAGGCTCCCATTCTAATCGAAAACGCCGACAGGAGCTTGATCGACGAAGATCTGCTTGAAATGGTGAACGCGGGCATATTGCCAGCGACTGTTACCCTCAGCGAGCGCGCCGATCTATGGGTCAATGTGTTCCCTGATATTCTTCCGCAACCGAACCTCACTTTGGGTAACGATGACAACTTGGCGATGGCGATGCGAAAGGGTAATCCGAAACTCAAGCAAGTGGTCGACGAGTTCGTCAAAACCCACGCGATTGGAACGGCGTTCGGCAACACGCTGTGGCGGCGGTATCTGAAAAGCGACCAATGGGTCAAGAACCCAACTACTGCGGCGGAACTTGCGAAATTCAACCAGACCGTTGCTTTCTTCAAGAAGTATGCCGGGGACTACGGATTCGACTACCTGATGATCGTGGCCCAGGGCTACCAGGAGTCGCTGCTGAACCAGTCGGCGAGGAGTCCGGGGGGAGCAGTTGGAATCATGCAAGTCAAGCCCTGGATCGCAGCGGCGGAGCCGATCAGCATCCCCAACGTCTCGACGGCAGAGAACAATATTCATGCCGGCGTAAAGCTCCTGCACTCGATCTCGCAGCAGTATTTCAATGATCCGAAGCTTGATCCGATGAACCGTCTGTTGATGACCTTTGCCGCGTACAATGCCGGCCCGAATCGCATCGCAGACCTTCGAGAAAGAGCCCGTGCGCGGGGGCTGGATCCCAACATATGGTTTGGGAACGTGGAACTGATGGTTGAGCAAAGCGTTGGGCTGGTGACCGTTCAATACGTCAGCAACATCTACAAGTACTACGTCGCATACAAACTAGTGGTTGAGCAGGGGCAAACGCTACAGTAGCGCGAAGCTGATTGCCGATGCGCTCAGCGCGGATAGCGGGGTGCGTAGAGGTGGTAAGACAGCCGCCACACCTCAGCGGACACAAAATCCAGGGGTCAAGGCGCTTTCGAGCTATATCTTCGCGCCGTAAAAATCATGTCATCTGCGCTGAAACGGTTCGATTGCAGTGCCCCGGCTTCTCGACGCTCATTGCCCTGTACCCGTCTGCAGCGACTTGTCTCTCGCTCGCCGGGCCGCAACGAGGCGGGCGATTTCGGCTTGATCCGAATGTTCTATACCGCAGGTCGGGCACTTTGCAAAGTCCTCGTAAGCGAGCGGTCCTCCCGAATTGACACCGAACTCGACAAGAACCGTAGTGCGACAATTCGGCTGGTACGATCCAATATTTCATGCCGTTGGGACTGGGAAACGCGATATCGTCTGCAATCCGCTTGGACCCAGCACCAGATTAGCGGGCAGGAGAAACCTGGTAAACGTGGATACTATCCCGGGTTCTCCTCATTGTGACTGTCAGCAGCCGTCCCACCGTGGAGTAGGCTAGCAAATATGGCGTCCAGGACCCGGTTTGTTTCCGCGAGTAGTGCATTTTTCTCGTTTGGCTTGCTTGTATTCTGCTGCAACGGCCTCTCCGCGAAACCCTATGATCCAACGCTCGATTGGAGAGCAGTTCTAGAATGGTTTCCGTCGGACACACAGACTGTTATCGTTGCGAATCAGCCTTTCATCATTCCGGACGTGGAGAAGAGGGAAAGTTCTCGAGACGACGAATCGTTCTCTCCGACAGAGACCCTCCAGGCTCTTGCGCTCGGCCGAATTGGAGAGTTTCCGGCTCTGTACCAGGCTCTGGTCGGACAGAAGGCTAAGTTCGCGGTGGCCGGCGTCCGGAAATTCCGGCCGCCCGCCGGCGGTTTAGGCTTGGGCCTTTACGACGGATGTTCGGTGATTGTATTCGAAGGGTCGCTTGGCGACAGTTTACGGGCATCGATCTCTGGGTCGCCAAGTGAGAATTGGTTGGGTTCTACAGTCTTCTTCCTCACCGCCGAGCGAGAAGGCTCGCTACGAAGTAATCCGGAGCAATCGAAGTTGCTTGTCACCCAACTCGGCTCCGACGTTCTTGTAGCCGCGACGGACAGCAATTCATTGCACACCTTCTTGAAACAGCGAAAGGACAAGAAGAGTGGCGGAAGGATACGCGGCGGAGTCTCAATCTGGAGCAACGTAGACGTGGAGTCAACGGCCTGGGCTATGCGGCACTTCACAGGTTCCGGCACCTCAAAGAAGAAAAACTTTAACGATTCTGGAGCGATTGGTGTTGTCTACAATGCCCAACCTCCAGGACCCATCCAGAAGGTGTATTACTTCTCCAAGAATCAGCAGATAGTCGAGATTTGCCGTAATCAATGGGAAATACCGCAGGAAGGATTGGATTCACCCAACGTCCGCATTTCATCCAAAGGAGTAGCTGAGGTGGTTGTAC
>JBAUOG010001138.1:0-24105 GCA_049579625.1 Bryobacteraceae bacterium | reverse complement strand
GTCTGTGCCTTTGTTGCGGCGCTGGCTCCCGCCGCCCGGGCCGCAGCCATCGATCCCATGCGCGCATTGCGGACCGAGTAGAGCATCGGAAAACGCACGTAGGTTTGAAATCCGTGACACTGAGCTGTGTGTGCTTTATGCAGTTGACTGTTCCACCGGATGTTGAAGCTTTGCTGCAAAAGCGTCTAGCCACGGGCGCCTTCGCCAACGCCGAGGACGTTATCCGTCGCGCTCTAGAGACTCTGGACGCCGAAGAGAGCTGGACCGACCAGGAACGTAGCGCACTTGACGAAAAAATCGACTGGGCGTTGGAGCAGGTAGCTGCGGGCCCCGTTTACGGGCCGGAGGAAGCTCTTCGGAAGCTGTCTGCAGTGAAAGAAGCCCACCTGGCAAATCGAAGCTGACAGCCTTGGACCCGTTCCAGCTTACCGAGGATGCCGTCCTGGATATTGGCGCCATCTGGCTTTACCTCCTTGAAAAATCCTCCGCTTGTTACGATTAAAAATCACGCAGTAGCCATCGTTGCTGGAACTGCTTTGGCCGAGACTCCATGCCTCTTCGTCTGTACAATACGCTTACACAGGAGCTCCAGGTTTTTGAACCCATGCGCGATAACGAAGTCCGCATGTACACCTGTGGCCCGACGGTCTATAACTTCGTTCACATTGGCAACCTGAGAACGTTCACCTTTCAGGACATCCTGCGCCGCTGGCTGAGATATCGCGGCTACCGGTTGAACCATGTGATGAACATCACCGACGTGGAAGACAAGATCATCGCGGCTGCCGGCAAATCCCATCAGACGCTTGCCGAATACACCGAGCCCTACGAGAAGGCGTTCTTCGAAGACACCGCCATTCTGCGCTTGGAGCGGCCGGAACGGATTGCCAGGGCGACGGAACACATCGACGAAATGGCCAAGGCGATTGAGGTTCTGAAGTCCAAAGGCTGCACCTATGTCAGCGAAGGGTCCACCTACTTCCGCATCGCATCGTTTCCGGGCTATGGCAAGCTCTCGCACCATAATTTCGAGGGCATGATTAGCGGAGCCCGCGTGGATCTCGATGAGTACGAAAAAGCCGATGCCCGCGATTTTGTTTTGTGGAAGGCCCGCAAAGGCGACGAGCCTTTTTGGCACGAACCCATTGGCGACGGCCGTCCGGGATGGCACATCGAATGTTCGGTGATGGCAATGAAGTACCTGGGCGAGACACTGGATATCCATGCCGGTGGCGTGGATCTCACCTTCCCGCATCACGAAAACGAGATTGCGCAATCGGAGTGCATCACCGGCAAACAGTTTGCGCGATTTTGGCTGCACTCGGAGCATCTGCAGATTGAATCGCAGAAGATGTCAAAATCGCTCGGCAACTTCTATACCCTGCGCGATCTCACGCAGGCTGGTTATCAGCCGGAGGCAATCCGCTATCTTCTGGCCTCCAACCCGTATCGCAAGAAGCTCAATTTCACCTTCGACGGATTGAAGGCCGCGGCCACCTCCATTGAACGCCTGCGGAACTTCGAGTATCGATTGAAGAACGCGAAGCTGCCGGCCGGAAAGAATCCGGAACTGTCCGCGCGGGCCTCCGCGGCCATTCGTCAGTTCGAAGAGAGCATGGACGATGACCTGAACACGGCTGAAGCCCTGGCCGCGGTCTTTGAATACATCCGCGAAACGAACACAGTGCTCGACGAGGATCGGTTTCCGGAGGGCAATCGTGAGGATGTTGCCAGGCTGCTGGCTGCCTTCGACTCGGTGTTTGATGTGCTCAGGTCAAATGAGGCTGCCGGAATTCCGGGCAGTGTTCTGCCTCCGGAGCAAGCAGCAACAGGGCTCTCCGAAGCGGACATCGATGCGCTGGTTGCCGAGCGTACAGCAGCCAAGAAGGCCCGAAACTTTGCGGTGGCCGACGAGATTCGTGCGACGCTGCTGGATAAAGGAATCGTAATTGAAGACACCAAAGACGGAGTCCGTTGGAAACGAAAATGAAGTTTGAATCGCAAGTTGTTCACGCAGGCGACCGAAAGCGGAATCCCACAACTGCCGTGCCGTCTACCACTCCCATCCACCTGGGAACGACATTTTTCTATGAGACCGCCGAGACGCTCGACCGCATCTTCGGCCACGAAGAAGAAGGGCTCAGTTATGCCCGGTATAACACGCCGACTAACGAGGCGCTCGAAGAGTTGACCACCGCCCTTGAGCATGGTCACGGCTCGCTGGCGTGCGCTTCCGGGATGGCCGCGCTGCAAATCGCTTTCCAGGCAGCACTACTCGAGAAGCCGAAGTGTGTGGTTGCATCCCGCGCCATTTACGGGGCCACCATCAAATTGCTTGATCTGGTGCTGGCGCCTATGGGCGTGGATATCAACTACGTCGACATCTGCGATCTGCCTGCGGTTGAAAAGACCATCGCTGACAAGAAGCCGGGTGTCCTGTTCACGGAGAGCATCTCGAACCCCATCTTGCGTGTCGGCGAGATCGACAAGCTTGCCGCGCTTGCGCGCGCCGCGAACGCCTCGTTCATCGTCGACAGCACCTTCGCCACGCCGATGCTGATGAAGCCGCTCGACCTCGGAGCCAACATTGTTGTTCACAGCGCCACCAAGTATCTCGCCGGCCACGGCGATGTCCTGGGCGGCATCGTCATCAGCGACAAAGAGCATCACGAAACCATTCGGATGATCTCGCGCATCGTTGGTCCCGTGCTGGGGCCGTTCGAGGCATACCTAACGATGCGTGGCATTAAGACACTGGCAGTGCGTTTTGAGCGGCAGTGCGAGAACGCCTGCAAGCTCGCCTCGTGGCTGACCTCGCATCCCGGTGTCGATCGCGTCTATTACCCGGCCGACCCGAAGCACCCGGACGCGGCCGCGATTCAACGGCAGTTTGCGAAGGGTCTATACGGAGGCATTCTCAGCTTTGAGATCAAAGGCCTCGACCGGGCCGGCGTGATGCAGTTTATGAACCGGCTCAAGATGATCGTCCCCGGCACATCGCTCGGCGACGTTCATACGCTGCTGCTGTTTCCGGTAATGGCATCTCATCGTGATGTGGCGCCCAAGATGCGCGAACGGATTGGCATCAAGGACAACCTGGTGCGTATCTCGGCCGGCATTGAAGCGGTGGACGATATCATTGCCGACCTCGATCAGGCCCTCCAGACGGTTTGAAATAGCACCGCAACCGTGACATCGTAGTAGCTATGAAATGGTTGTGGTACGCCTTATCGCTGACCGCGATTACGTTGCCCATGGCTAGCACGCAGCCTCCAAAACCGAACTACGACGAAAGCCGGATCCCGGCCTATGACCTGCCCGACCCGCTGGTGGCAGCAGATGGTCATAGAGTCAGCAGCAGCAAGGATTGGCTCGACAAGCGGCGACCTGAACTCATCAAGTTATTCGAGGAAAACGTCTACGGGCGCAGCCCAGGCGCGCCGAAGGCCCTCTCGTTCCAAGCGCTATCCTTCAGCCATAGCGCGCTCGGCGGGATAGCGGTCCGAAAACAGGTTCGGGTACAGTTCTCCCCGAAGGCCGATGGGCCGGCCATGACGATCCTGCTCTATCTCCCGAGCCAGGCGAAAGAACCGGTGCCCGTCTTCGTCGGTTTGAATTTCGATGGTAATCAGACCGTACAGAGCGATCCGGACATCTTAATGCCCACTGGTTGGATGCCGGCTGGTCCAGGCGTCGAGAACAATAAAGCCACCGTGGCCACCCGCGGCGCCGATGCTCACAGTTGGCCCGTGTCCATGATCCTGGCCCGCGGCTATGGAGTCGCTACTGTCTATGCCGGCGACATCGCACCCGATCATGCGGACAATTATCAAGCGGGCGTTTTCCCGCTGTTCTACCGGTCAGGCCAAACCAAGCCCGATGCCGATCAATGGGGCACCATCGCCGCATGGGCGTGGGGGCTCAATAGGGTTGTTGACTATCTAGAGACGGACCACGACGTCGATAAACGGCGGCTGATCGTCATCGGCCACTCGCGGCTCGGCAAGGCAGCCTTGTGGGCTGGTGCCCAAGACACGCGGTTCGCTCTGGTTGTCTCGAATGACTCAGGCGAGGGTGGTGCCGCGCTGGCTCGCCGCAAATTTGGCGAGCGCACCGAGGATCTGAACACCCGCTTTCCGCACTGGTATTGCGCAAACTACAAGCGCTACAACGGCAAAGAAGAAACGCTTCCGGTGGATTCGAACGAACTGCTGGCCTTGGTTGCGCCGCGGCCGCTCTATGTGGCCAGTGCTGAAGAGGACCTCTGGGCCGATCCGAAAGGCGAGTTTCTCGGCGCCAAGGGTGCAACCCCCGTGTATCGGCTGTTTGGCGAGGAGGGTCTTGGCGCCGAAGCTATGCCGCCGCCCGAGCGGCCCATCATGACCATCGTTGGCTATCACGTCCGACACGGCAAGCACGCCATCACGGAATACGATTGGACGCAGTACATAGCCTTCGCTGATAAACAACTGAAGCGGAACGCAGCGCTCGACGTGCCGCTTCAGAATAATAAGTAGCTCCCCAGGGGAAGGATGCTTACCGAAAACTGCCGCTGGCCGCCGCTGTTGGAAGCAACTAAATGAGCACCGATCTCAGCATGATCGCCAGAGTGCACACCCTCAATGATGAAAGAGGTTGCGGCATGTTCATCCGAACGGCGCGCTCTCAGCTTATCGGGGACACCCCGGACTGATGTAATGCTCACTTCCAGCGTCTCAAAGCGCCGGCGGAGCGCCAGCTCGCCGCGCGCGCTGTGCTCTCCGCTTCGGAGCAAGGTGTGTCCCCAGAAGCGACAAAGCTCGTCAACCGGGGGGTTCTAAGGCCTCCCAAGCAAGTATTTTCAGAGCAACCGCGCGCGTCAGTGTCTGTGGGAAAAACTCAGCACCGAACCGCGCGCGTCAGCAAGCGGACACACGACGAAGCCGACCGGGACAGGCGCCTCTGTTCCGAAGGCGACCCGACACGTACTTTCGTCGCATCTAGCCCTTTCGCCGCGGACAGAGCGAGCCTGTCCCAAGATGCACTACAGCCGACCGCCACTCGTCACTCTGTTGCGGAGTTTTCACACAGACTCGTCAGCAAGCGGATTTTGGCCTTTTCAGTAACGTCCAGGGTTCCGGTCCGCCTCAAACCAGCTTTGTCTTTGAAACAGGCAACTCCCGGATGCGTTTCCCGGTCGCAGCGAAAATCGCATTGCAGATTGCCGGTGCTACCGGCGGCACACCAGGTTCGCCGGTTCCCGTAGGCAGGTTGCTGCCCGGCACCAGGTGCACAAAGGTTTCTCGGGGCGCATCATTCATGCGAGCGACTTTGTAATTGTGGAAGTTGGACTGGTTGATGCGGCCGTCTGATGCCGTGATCTCTCCCAGCAATGCCACACTCACGCCAAACACCGCCGCGCCTTCAAACTGCGACTTCACGCGGTCGGGATGGATCACCTGTCCGCAATCCACCGCCAGGTCGATGCGCGGAATCGTGAGCTTGCCACTCGAATCCACTTCCACTTGCACCACCGCTGCTACGTAGGTCAGAAAACTGCGATGCGCCGCAAAGCCCAGCGCCTTGCCCTGCGCCCGCTTGTTCTTCCAGTCTGATTTTTCTGCCGCCACCTGCGCTACTTTGCGTAGCCGCGCTGTATCCAACGGATACTTCGCCAATGGCTTGCCGTAGTTACTGTACTTGGCGTGCTCGCCGTCAAATGTGATCACTCGGTCGGGGCCCAGCAGTTCCAGCCAATACTCAATGGGATCGCGCCCTGCCGCATGCGCCAGTTCGTCGGCAAATCCCTCCACGCCATAAGCGTGATAGATGTTCGCCACCGAACGCATCCAGCCGATCCGCACATGGGCCTTCGCCGGACCATTCTCAGCACGTAGATTCTTTACGTCGAAGGGGATATCCGTGAACCCGAGGTTGCACTCGTCCACGCCGTACTCGGCGGTGGTATCGAATGTGGAACCGATCGGCGGAAACACGCTGCGCTGCAGCCACGCCAGAGGCATTCCCTTCTCATCCACTTGCGCCTTGAAATACATCGCCGCAGTGGAGTGGAAGTAATCGAAATGAACGTCGTCTTCGCGGCTCCAAACCACCTTCACTGGCTTGGCAAGCTGCTTGGAAAGGTAAGCGGCCTCGGTCGAATAGTCAGGCTTCGACTTGCGTCCGAATCCACCGCCTAAGAGCGGAACATGGCACGTGATGTCCTCCGGCTTCAGGCCCAGGTACTTGGCGGCTGCGGACTGCACCGCTTGGGGATTCTGAGTCGACGTCCAGATATCGACCTTTCCGTCCTTGTACACGGCAGTTGCGACGGGCGGTTCCATCGGCACGTGGGCCAGCAGTGGCGTGTAGTACTGCGCCTCCACGATCTTGCCGCCCTTGCCAAACGCACCGTCCACATCGCCAACCTCGCGGACTACCTTCTGCGGTTTTTGCGATGCCTCAATTAACGATTTCTTGTAGCTCGTCGAATCGTAGATTGCGTTTGGACCCAGTTCCCACTCAATCTTTAGCTTTTTGCGCCCTTGCGTCGCCGCCCATGTGTTGGAGGCGATCACTGCAATGCCCCCCAACGGCTGGAACTCATGCGGCGGCTTAAATGCGTCGATGGTTGCCGTTCCAATCACGGCGGCTACCTTTTTCGCCTCGCTGTCGTCGTACGACTTCACCTTGCCGCCGAGTACCGGGGGGCGCTCAATCGACGCATAGACCATCCCAGGCAGCGCAATATCCATGCCGAAGATGCTTTGTCCGGTGACGATCTCATCAAGGTCCACAATCGGCACGCCCTTGCCGATATAGCGAAACTCCGAGGCATCCTTCAGCCGCAGTTCTTCCGGCTTCGGCACCGGCTGCTGGGCGGCCAATGTGGCTAGTTCGCCGAACGTAAGCTTGCGTCCGTCGGACGCATGAACTACAAAATGATTCTGCGCTTTGCACTCGCTCGCCGGCACTCCCCACTTTGCTGCCGCGGCTTGCTCCAGCATTAATCGCGCGGTCGCGCCAATCTGGCGCATTCCGTCGTAGAAATCGGTGATCGAATGCGAACCGTCGGTGTCCTGGGAGCCATAAGCCGGGTTGCCGAGCGCCTGCTGCACCTTCACCTTCGACCAATCGGCGTCGAGTTCATCGGCCAGTACCATCGGCAACGAAGTACGAATTCCCGTTCCCATCTCCGAACGATGGGCCACAATTCGCACCGTGCCATCTGTCTCGATACCTACGAACAAGTTCGGGTGGAAAGGAGCATTATCGATCGGGACTTCGCGTGGTGCGTGATCTACAGATACTGCCGCCAACGCCTGCATTGGCAGAATCTTCGCTCCAAGCACAAACGCGCCAGCTGAGAAAACTGTGCCGATGAATCCACGGCGGCTGACCACTTCAACCCGCCGTCCTTGCTGTGCGTGTTCTGCTGCCCGGTTCATGCTTTCACCCCCGCCGCGATCTTAATTGCTTCGCGAATCCGCTGATAGGTGCCACAGCGGCAGATGTTGCCCTGCATGAAGCCATCGATGTCGGTATCTGTCGGTTGCGGCTTCGCCTTCAGAAGCGCCACCGCCTGCATGATCTGGCCGGCCTGGCAGTACCCGCACTGTGGAACGTTGACTTGTTTCCACGCCATTTGTACGGCATTGTCGCCGTGTTCGCTCAACCCCTCAATCGTCGTGATGCTCTTGCCAGTGGCCGTCTTCATCGAAGTCACACACGACCGGGTGGCTACACCGTCTACGTGTACTGTGCAGGAGCCGCATTGGCCAATGGCGCATCCAAACTTGGTTCCTGTGAGTTGCAGCACATCCCGCAGATACCAGAGCAGGGGCATGTCGGGATCGCCGTCAAAACTCTGCGTGGCTCCATTTACTTTTACTTTGATCATGCGCAGTTCTCCTTGTCGATGAACGTCGGGGCGGGCTTGCTTCTGACAACGCTATCCAGAGAGGGCCAAGTGCGCCGTGTTCCTTAGTTTAGCGAAGCAAAACCGGAGTGTAGCGAAGCAAGACCGGACCGACGACAACCGGCACGGCGCGGTCAATTCCCCTCCGCACTTGGGAGCGAGAAACGAAAGGTCGCTCCCTCGCCGGGCCTGCCCTCAGCCCAGATCCGTCCGCCATAGCGCTCCACAATGCGCGTGCATATGGCCAAACCTAATCCGGTGCCAGGGTAGTCGTCGCTATGCAGGCGCTTGAAGAGCCCGAAGACATGGTCGGCAAACTGCCCTTCAAAGCCGATGCCATTGTCCTCTATGGAGATGATCCATTGGCTCCTCTGCTGCGCGGCGGAAACGCGAATTTCCGGGCGGACCTCTTTCTTGCGGTATTTCAGGGCGTTTGAAAGAAGGTTCTGGAAGACGTGGGTCATTTGCAACGCATTCCCGCGCACACGGGGTAAAGGCGCGACGATTATCACTGCGCCGCTCTCCCTGATACTGTTCTGGAGCAAGGATAAAGCATCATCCAATGCGGCCGAGAGGTCCGCCCATTCGATTGTATTTTCTTCGTTAAGCACGACCCGCGAAAACTTCAGGAGGTCGTCGATTAACGCGTCCATCCGGGTGATTCCCTGGCGGACGAAGCTGGCGTACTGGTTGAGCTTCGCATCTTCTCCGCCAAGGCGTTTCATAATCAGCTGAGTGTAAATGTTGACGGCGCGCAACGGCTCGCGCAGATCGTGACCTGCCACAAAGGCGAACTCCTCCAGGTCACGATTCTTTCTGCGGAGCTCCGCTTCGGCCCGCTTGCGCGCTGTGATGTCCGTGGTTGCGCCGAGCATTCGAATTGGCTCGCCTTTTTCATTCCGTAACACTCGGGCCGTGGTCGCGATCCAATGTGTCTCCCCGTTTGGGTGAATCACCCGAAACTCGACTTCATACGGAACGGCATCTTCAATTGCCGCTCGAACTGATTTCACAATTCGATCACGGTCCTCTGGATGAATGAGCTTGGCGAAGTTCTCCAGGCCGCCGGGAAACGTACCTCGCTCCAAACCGTGAATGTCGTGGACCAAGTCGGACCATTCGATCCGATCCTGGACAATATCCCAATCCCAAACCCCGATCTGACCTGCGTCAAGTGCAAGTTTCAGACGTTCTTCGTTTCGCGTGGTTACATCTTCGGCGGACTTCCGGCGATCGGTTTCGAATATCAGTTCCTTGAGTCGTTGGTCGCTCCGGGCGCGAGACCGTCTGACGGATTCGTTGAGCACGCTGACAAAAGCCGATAACACGAAAAAGACGAGAGCCCGAACAACATCCGGAAAAGTCGCTGGAAACAGGAGGTGGAACGGCGGGAGCAAGAAGTATTGTGCGGCGATGATGCCGAGTACTGCAGCGAAAATCCCCGGACCAAGTCCACCGAACCAGCCGGCGAACAGCACGGCCGAAAACAGTGGGAGGTAAGGAGGTGATTCTGCGGGGCCTATTACCCTTGAGAGGGCACCGCGGAGTGCCACACCGGCCACGACAGCGAACACGGCCATGGCGTATCGGGCGATGGCTGCCCGAACTACGTCCTTCGGGGACTCAGTACCATCAAGCACATGTCCAAGATGTCATACTCGTGGCTTACGCTGCCCGCTCTGCCGCTACGCGATACTTCGGCATGAAGCAAAACACCGCTCCCGCGGTCGCCATGAATGCGACGAACACGAACAGCGTCGTTTCATAGCTATGCGTGCGGTCGAACATCTTACCCATCGCCAGTGGCCCCATCGCAGCCGCCACGGCATACGCGGACCAAGTGTATCCATACAGCTCACTGAACGCCCGCAACCCGAAATAGCGGCTCAGCAGATAAGGCACCACGTCCGCCTCGGCGCCTAACCCGGCGCCAATCAAGATGGCCCCGGCGTAACTCAGCCAGAGTAGGTGCGACGCTGTTACCATCCATATCCCCAGCGCGCTCAGGAAAAACATCGCAGCCGCCACTCGCGGCGCAAAGAACAAGTCCAATAGATAGCCCGTTCCCAACCGGCTGGCCAGCGTTGCCGCGCCCAACAGCGATGCGGCCAAAGCCGCCTGCTGGCCGGAAAAACCGCGGTCCATGATTAAAGGCGCCAGATGTCCAATCACGCCATTCGTGCTCAGCGCGATCAACACGATTGCCACCACAATGCCCAGGAAGGCGTAGGACCGCACGCCCTCGGCCACTGATGACCCCGCTTTTTTCACAAGCTCTTTTCCCGACGGATCACTTCCTGTTGCCGGCCGCTGCGGGTCCTTCACGAATGCGGCGGTCAGGGGAATGCCGAACAGTAGGATTAGGCCGCCTAGCAGTGCGTATGCCATTCGCCATCCCAGATTGGTTATTAACCACTCAGCGAGTGACGGAAAGACAATCGCCCCAGTGCCGACCCCAGCCATCACCAGCGCCAGAGCAAAGCCGCGTCTCTCGTCGAACCAAGCGGTGATCACCCGCGAGTAGCCTAATTGCGTGGTTCCGTTGCCAACAATTCCCAGCACCACAAACACGGCGTACAAATGCCAGAGATGATTCGTCAGCAGCGAAAGTGAGCCGAATGCCACTCCAAAAACTGCCATGCAAGGCAGGATGACCTTGCGTGCCCCATGGCGGTCGAGGAGCCGGCCGAGAACTGGCGAACAGACAGCCACGGTCAAAGCCGTGACGGTGAAGGCCATGGAAACGTCGCCGCGCGACCATCCGAACTGCTTTGTCAGGGCCGTCAGAAAGATCCCGAAGGTAAAGACCATGAGCGAGCCGAAGCTCACGAAGGCGCCGCACATCGCCGCAATGACCATCAGCCAGCGGCTCCGGGTATGCGCGTTCCCCGTGGCGCGATCGTCAGGACGGCTGCTACTTAGGGGGTGTGGTCGGAGCGGGTTGGGAGCTTCTTGAGTATCCATGTTGTGCGGATCGTCTGGCGCCGGCGCGATGGGCTTCATCGCTCATTGCGTGAACACCGCTTGCATCAATCCAGCGGTTATAGAAGTTGAACAGCGCGCACACCGTCAGCGCGTAGTAAACGGCTTCGTCCGTGTAGCCCACCTGATGCAAAGCTTCGACGTCAGCCGGGCCAATATTCACCGAGTCGAAATTAACTTTACGTACAAACCGGAACAGCGCTTTCTCCTGATCGGAAAGAGCAGACGTCTCCGGATCGGCAAGCACGCCATCCACCAGTTCAATGGCTCCCACTTTCCCGGCCACAACGGCCGGATGACTTCCTAACAGTTCCGCCGCGACCGCGGCGTGCGACTTCGTTCAAAACGGGCAGTGATTCAAGTGCGACGTATAGCCCGCAATCAACTCCCGAATGCCCGGCGAAAGCGGCGATGCCTCGCGCATGATCTCTTGCGTGAACTTCTCCAAATGCGCAGTCGCCTTGATCTTGAAGGCGAACATGTGCAGGATCTGCGGATGCTCCACGCCCGCCCGCATCATCATGTCGATGGCTTTGCTGTAATTATCGTCGCCACGATGTGTTTCCACATCCTTTAGAAACATTGGATCCATAAGATTCGCCATTGAGTTTGTGTACCATTCACCATAGCGGATTCCTATAGTGAGTTTGAAGTAGACGGTTCCAGGCCCGTCAATCCGGCCTTTTCAAACGCGACGCCAGAACAGGCTTTCCCGGCGATTACTGCTTGAGCTCGAAAATCTGTACGCCTCGCGGCCCATCGCCCAAACCGTAACGGGTCACAGTGGACGAGAACACTCGCTTTAACCGCTTCATGCCTTGGTAAGCTTCCATCGGGCGTGTCGGGTCATCGCTGGCCAGAATGCACGTGTTCGGGGCGCATTGCGCCGCCACCGCTATCGCCTCGGACAAGTCGGCATAGTGCTGGATCGAATTCACCTCAGGGTAGCTTCCTCGTGAAGTGGACTTCTGTGCAAAAAAGACGACAGCCGGTTGTGCGGTGGCCGCCAGCGGAAGGCCGCCTGAAAGAAACAGTCGCACCGCCATGCTCTTGTAGTAGGCAGGCCGGAAGAAGACGGATCTGGACAGCTTCCCCTGCTCGTCTTTCTCGACGGCGAAGAAGAGATAATCTTCCACGCGGGCACCCGGGTCAAACGCGAAAAGCGCTTGGTATATGCCGACGGCTTGACGTCCGCTCCCCGTCAGCACCAGGCGCGAGTCCACAAAAACGTAGCGGCTTTTCCAGCGCTCCAGAATCGCCGCACCCTCTTCTTCCGATTGGGACAGGAAGAATGCTGCGGCCGCATCCGCACCTTTTTGCGTGGGATTCGCCACCGGAATACGCCGGCCGGCAGTGGTAATCCAGTAGCCATAGTCCCACCAAGCCATGATGCTGTAAGCGGTCGGAGGAAAAACAAAACGCCGCTCACGCGACGATTGGTCGCCGTAGTCGGCAAAGTAGAAGCTGGCGTCGCCAAAAGGCTCTGGCGTACTCGTCCTCAGCCAGTTCAACGCCTGCCGCCAGTCGGGCGTCAGCAGGCCGCCAGGATTCGTATCTTGGAATGCCTGAATCCAGTTCGGGATGAACACTGCCCCTAGCAGCACAACAGCGCTGATCCATCGAATCCTTCCTGGCGTGCGCATTGCTTCTACCGCCAGGTAGGCAGTGAGAACCGCCGCGATGAGCCCTAGGTAATAGCTCATTCGTACCTGGCCGATGGTCATGAAGACAATGGCTGCCCCCCAGAAGCCCAGCAGGTCACGCTTCGCTAAAGGACGTCTCACCGCCATGTCGAGAAGCACGAGCACGGCGACGATGATCAGCGCGAAACATCCCGCGTACTGCCGCCACGCCCATTCGAGCGAGAGGTATCCTTTGCTGAAGATCAGCGATTGCATCTCACCGACAAACTGAGCGCTAGGGCCAGGGTGCGGAATGAATCGCGCCAGCACCAACTTCACCTCCGACAACCAGCCGGACGCGAATCGCGTCGTTAGTAGTAGGGCGATCGCAGCTACAGCCGCCGCGACTCCGGCGAACCAGGCTCGCGGGTGAGGCAGCCGTGAACAGATTCGTGCCCAACCGCTCAGCAATAGCATCCCCGCCACGCCTAACAGTAGCGCCGCAAGAGTGTGGTTCATCCACAGCATGTGCCGCACCGTGAACAGAAACGGCAGAGGTATGAGCAGCACCGCCGCAATGCTCCGAACCGGGAAGTTATTGTCAGCCTCGGACCACATTGAGCGTGCGATCTCATAAAAGGCCCACAACACCACGATGCCAACCAGGAACGAGCCCGCCACAAAGGTAAGCAGGTATGCGGTCAGTCCGAGTCCCGCCGTAACGATGCGTCCCGCCGATCCCGGCTTATCGAGGCATCGCGCGAGCAGCCACAGGAAAACAGCTGCCAAGAGGCTCTCCATCACGTGGTGATCCGTGTATCCGATTCGCGAGACGGATAGAAAAATTCCGGGCAGCGACGCCGCGATGAGCGCTGCAAGCAGACCCACTTCCCGCCCGAACACTGAGCGGCCCAGCAAAAACGCCGCCGGAATCAGGAGCATTCCCAATACCGCCGGGTACCAGGCAGCCATTGTGTCCACCAACTCCTCGGAGGGATGGCCTACGCCCGCTATCCAGATGACTCCGCCCAGCAGCAGATCATAGAACGGCCCCGTGTCTACGGCCTGCCCGCCGGGATAGCTTCCATACGGGTCTCTCTCCATCCGTCGCGGGTAGTGATGTGCCAGATTCTCGACGGTGCGCACGTGGAACCATGCGTCCGTCTCCTGATACGTGATGACGCCATTCTTAAAGACGTTGTCGTAGGGCACCACCACCCGCGTCCAGAAGGCGATGGCGCAGGCCACCGCCAGGACCACCCACGTGGGTATGTGCTTTGGCAGCCAGGCAGCAATAGAGCGAGGAGCGCTCACGGCGTTGGCGTGTTGGCTCGTTGCCAGAATCGGCGGTCAAGGACCGCGTATGCGGCAATGGTCAATACGATCAGGATCGGGCCTTCGATGGGCGATAGGGTCTGAATCGTTCGCGGTCCCCATGTCTCATCAAAGAACCAGAAGGCCTGCGGAATTTTCCGGCTCATAACGAACCAATGCCGCGGGTCGCTGTGCTCGTCGTACAGCGCCAGGTGTCCGCTCGCGAGCAGGATCAGTGAGACGATCACGATGCTGATCTGCACCAGCACGCCGGGCCGTCTGAAAACGCTGTGCAGCCAGTTTCGCGCACCTTGTCCCGACGATGTCTTCTTGGGCCCCAGAATCACCGCTGCCAGCAGCATTCCCAGCGCGCCGCCAAGCAGGTCCATATAAATGTCGTTGAAATCGAATGGAATCCCCCAGCCAGCATGAAGATGTGCGTATTGAAATCCCTCGTCGATTCCCGCAAACAGGGTCACCCAGGCGAGAGTCTCAATTGGCGATCCGGTCAGAACCATCACGAGGAAGCCGGTCGGAAAGTACTGCGGATAATGCACCAACTCAGTGTTGTTCACCGTGAGGATTGCCCATGTTCCCACGATCAACACGAAAGTCAGCAGCCAGAGCCTTGCAACCATGCCGGAGGCGTTGTGTTCAGCCTTCTTCTTTTTGAGGACGTTGACGAGCAGCCACGTGAGCGCCGCGCCGATCAGTAGCCCAACCGTCGCCGCAATACGGTAAACGTTCGCGCGACCCAATACCGTGACCAACCATGCAACGAAGTCCTGCACGGGCTGATGAGGAAGCGTGACTAAGGTGCTGTATGCCAGCACCAGCAGCCAGCCTAACTTCGGTCGCTGACGCAACTGGAGAAAGAGCGTGTCGAGATGTTGAGCGGGCAAGGGTCGATTATACAAAGCGCTACGCGCTTCGGTTCATCTAGGCCTGAAAACCTGCTTCATTGGCTCTTGGGTTGCGGTCTGCCCGTCGGCGTGGCGCCCGTCGGCCGCCCACCCTGTGGTTTGCCGCCGACATTCCCGCCTTTAGCCGCTCCATTATTGGGCACTTGACGAGTGGCCGGCTGCCGCGCCGCTGCAGATCCGGTTGAGTTGGTCGGACGAGACATCTGCTGATTCGCCGGCCGCGATGCTTGCTGATTCGCGGGACGTGCCGTTGTTTGATTCGCAGGACGAGATGCCATATTGCCCGTGCTGGTGTTCGGACGGTTACCCGCAGTACCGGTGCCGGTATTAGGGCGGCTCATCGTGTTCGCGTTACCCGTGGCTGGGCGCGTTCCGCCAGTGCCGGCAGTGCCTGTGTTCGGGCGGCTCATCGTGTTCGGACGCTGACCTGTGTTGCTTGGGTTGGCATTAGCCATCCCCGTACCGGGTTTCTGGTTGCCGGTTGCATTCGGTCGCTGGCCTTGATACTGCCCGCTTAGGTTGCCATTGTTCGCTGTGGCGGGCCGGGTCGCCGGTACCTGGTTGTTCGGTCGATTGTTGGGGTACTGGTTCGCTGGCCGGTTATTCGAATTCTGGTTGTTCTTGTTGTACTGGTTGACCTGGTTGTTTTTGTTGTACTGGTTGACCTGGGTATTCTTGTTGAAGCTGTTGTAGTAGTTGTTGTTTACCGTAACGTTCGTCTGCCGGTTGTACTGGTTCCAGTGATAGTTAGACGGCGGGTGATAGCCATAAGCGGGACGGTATCCGGGATAAACAGGCCGATAGGGCGGCGGGTAGTAGGGTCTGCCGCCATAGTACATCCCGCCATAGCCCCACGAAGGATATGGATAGTAGTTGTTGCGATTAATTGCCGCGCCTACGGCCATTCCGACTCCAAATGACAACAGCCCAATTCCTATCGCGGTGCCGGTGCTCACGCCCTGCTGCACCACTACCGTCTGCGGCGGTGCGGGCGTAGTGTAAATCGTGACTGGGTTGTAAGTTGGCACGTAGACCACCGTTGGGCTGGTCGGCCTGATCTCGATTACTTGCTGGCCGTTATCCGTCTTCGTGTCTACGACCATTTGCGGCGTGGTACCCAGATTGCCCATCTTCTGCGCTTCCCGGCGCCGGAGCTGAACCGCTTCCAGAACGCCCTTGGGGTCGGCCTTGAATGCCGCGCCCAATTGTGTGGTCCAGTCGATCTCCTGGCACATCTGGTCCACCACCTGCGGGAAATTGACCAGGTACTGCACGCTCGGTGTGAAGCCGGCTTTCTCAGCGGCGGCCACTGCTGCGTCACCCTTCAGATTCTGGTTTTGGATGAGCCAGTTGCCGGCATCCAATACTTCCTGGGGGTTCGTCGCCGAAGCGAGAACCTGGGCCAGCAACGCATCCGGGTAGAGCGCAATTGGCGCCACGAGTTCCGCGTTGCTCATGAGCGGTGCAGGCGCCTGATTCGGTTGAGGCGCGTTCGCATCCTGGCCCACTACGGGCTGATTACCCGCTTGCTGAGCAGCCGGATCTTGAGGACTTGGCGGTGCTGGAGCCGCAGCTGTGCTGGCGGCGGGTGCAGCGGAAGATGCCGCCGGGCCGGTGCTCTCGGCCGAAACCTTTTTCTCTGAGGAGCAGGCTGTCAGCGACGCAAGCGATAATGTCACCGCCAAGAATGTCGCCGTAGTGCTGCGAAAACTAGAATTCATGAATCACTTCTTTCTTTTGCAGGTGACAAAACCTTGCCAGCCTCAAGTCTACTTCAAAGGGCGGAAAGCTCGCTTTTTTGCTATGACCGCCATCGGACTGAGTCCCGCTACCATGGCTGTTGATGAACAGCCCAACTTCCTCAAGACTGGCCTGCCTCCTCCTCTTGGCAGCGCTGGCAGGTTGCGATAAGAAACCTGCGCCTGCTGCTCGAGAGTCTTCGGTATCTTCGGGGCCGGCCGCTCAGCTATCGGCCGAGTCGAAACCGCCGCCAACCACGCCCCAACCATCCAAACCAGCTTCTGAAACGACGACAATCGAGATGCGCAATGTACTTCTGCGCGACGCCGCCGCGGGTACCTTGCGGGTACAGCAGTTGAATGGCCGGGTGAGCCCGACCCAATCGGGCGGTACGATTTCGCTGGATGACAAGAAATCGTTCCTGATCGACATCGACACCGGCGTCATCAGCACGAGCCTCACAGATATGTCCCGGCTGTTGAATGAACGAACCTTTGGCTATCCAGGCTCGCCGATAAGCGATATCGTGCTGTCGGTCAAGGGTACGGAATTGAAGATGAACGCCAAGCTGAAGAAGGGTGTTGAGGTGCCGATCGAACTGTTGGGCGCATTGGGCGTCACACCGAATGGCGACATGCGCGTGCACGCCGATAGTGTTCGGGCGTTGAAGATCCCGGTTAAAGGACTGTTGGGCGCCTTTGGCGTCAAGATAGCCGACCTGGTGGATGCAAAAGGCGCGAAGGGCGTTTCAGTCCAGGGTAACGATCTCATTTTAGATATCGAACAGCTTATGCCTCCTCCCCGCAAACGTGGCAAACTGACAGACGTTCATAGCGAGGGAGAGCAGTTGGTCGAGATTTTCGGCCACCCGGGCCCTGTAAAATCGGCCCACTGGCGCAGCTATCTGAAGTTCGAAGGCGGCGTAATTGAGTTTGGGAAACTGACCATGCACAATGCGGACCTGGTGCTCACTGACAACGCCAACACCGAGTGGTTCGACTTCGATCTCGACCGCTATCAGAAACAACTCGAGGCCGGCTACAACAAGGTCACGCCAAAGTTAGGCCTCGAGTCCTACATGCCGGGGATTGGACGGCTAAAGACCGGTGAAGTGGCTAAGCCGAAGTAGGCTCTGGCGGCACTGCTGCGTGCCATACTCAGGAATATTCACCTGGTTCCACGTCAACTCGAAACTATGCCCAATTTGTTCCGGAAGTTGCTGCTTTGTGCCGTTGGCCTTTCGTTCCCCGCGCTCTCCCTTCTGTCCGCCGCTGAAGCGCGTTATGCGGTCGCCTGCGGTTCCTTGCTTGATCCCGCCGCCAACACCGTAAAGCAGAACGTGGTCGTTCTAACCCAAGGCGGCACGGTCCAGCAGATACTCAACGCTTCGGACGCCATACCGGAAGGCGTGGCCAAGGTGGATATCTCAAAGGGCTTCTGTTTGCCCGGTCTCATTGATGTGCACGATCACTTGACCAGTGATCCCACCGATGAAGGGTACTCGTCGCTTGGTATTTCCGTTCCGCGCACGACTGTCAAGGGCGTTCGCAACGCCAGGACAACGCTGCTTGCGGGCTTTACCACCGTCCGAAACGTAGGAGCAGAGGGCTATAGCGACGTCGCCGTGCGGGACGGTATCAATGCGGGCGACATCCCTGGTCCACGCATGTTCGTCTCCGGGCCGCCCCTCGGTATTACGGGTGGCCACTGCGACAACAATTTGCTCGCACCCGAGTTTCACTACAAGGAAGACGCCGTCGCCGATGGTCCCTGGGCCGCCCGCGCCAAGGTGCGCGAAGTGATCAAGTACGGCGCTGACCTTATTAAGATCTGTGCCTCCGGTGGCGTCCTTTCAAAAGGCGACCTTCCTGGCGCGCCCCAATACACGCTCGAAGAAATGCAGGCGATCGTTGAGGAAGCACACAAACTGGGACGCAAGGTGGCGGCCCATGCGCACGGAACGCAGTCGATCAAGGATGCGATCACCGCCGGTGTGGACTCCATCGAACACTCCAGCCTCATTGACGACGAAGGCATACGTCTCGCCAAGGAGCACCACACGTTCCTGGTGTTCGATATCTACAACGATGACTACATCCTGAAGGAAGGCGCAAAGGCAGGCATGTTGCCCGAGTCCATAGAGAAGGAAAAGGGTGTGGGCAAGTTGCAGCGCGCCAACTTCCGTAAGGCATATCTTGCAGGAACCACCATGGCGTTCGGTACGGACGGCGGTGTCTATCCGCATGGCGATAATGCCAGGCAGTTTGCCACCATGGTCGAGTTCGGCATGAAGCCGTACGAGGCGATTCAGGCCGCAACTGTGAACGCTGCCCAGTTGCTGAGTCTACCGGGGAAGGCCGGTATCGTTGCCCCCGGATCGTTTGCCGACATCATCGCCGTGGACGGCGACCCTCGCGCGAACGTAGAACTGCTTCAGCACGTGAAGTTTGTCATGAAGGACGGAAAGGTGTACCGGGACGATTGGCTGCCATCCGCGGCCCTGCTGGTTCCCTAGCAGGCTGCTGAAAAAGGCCGCCTCCACTTCACCCGCTCACTATCGGAAATCTGCAACTCATTACAAACAAACACCGGCGCTTCGGAGCCGTGACCGTCAGGGAGCGGTTTTCCGCCTTTTTCAGCAACCTGCTAGGTCACGCGCCGGAAGCTAGGCCACCAGTGCTGCTAAATTGTCGATAACGGTGGTACAGCCTTTAGGCTGTGTTCAGGACTAGATTGCTAGGAGTTTCTTGAGTCGCTATCTAACCAATTCGCGTAGAGTAGGCCCCCGGCCTGCGCGGGTCGCCCCGACCCGCTGCCCGGCAAGAACACCCGGCCCCGCAAGGTAACTGCATATTGAGTGACAAACGCATTGTTATCGCCATCGATGGTCCGGCCGGGGCAGGGAAGAGCACGCTCGCCCGCCGAATTGCCGCACGCCTCGGCTTCGTCTACATCAATACCGGCGCCATGTACCGCGCCGTCGCCCTTTGGGCTTTGCAGCGCCAGACCGACCTGGCCGACATGCACCGCCTGGAACAACTGGCCAAAGAGGCGCACATCGAATTTGGGCTCGAAGGCGGCAAGATATTTCTGAATGGGGAAGATGTGAGTACAGCCATCCGGACCGAGGAAGTGTCCGTGGCGGCTTCCCGAGTTTCCGCTGTGCCTGCGGTACGTCGGGCGCTGGTCGCCACACAGCGCCAGATGGCCGATCGCACAAGCGTAGTGATGGAAGGTCGCGATATCGGTTCGGTGGTGTTCCCCGATGCCCAGGTGAAGATCTTCCTGGATGCCGATCAGCATGAGCGGGCACACCGGCGCACTCTGGAACTCGAGCATCGCGGCGAAAAGGTGACTGAGGACCAAGTGGCATTGGACATTCAGGCACGTGATGAGCGTGACCGCAATCGCGAGGCGTCCCCCTTGGTGCAGGCGCCCGACGCGCAATTGATCGATACCACTGGGCTGTCCTTGGAACAGGTGGAGGAGGCCGTGTTGCGCGTCATTCGTGCCCGTACGGCTAATGGAAAGGAAGTTACGAGTTGAAGCAGTTGTTGGTGATGAAGTTTGGCGGAACCAGCATGGGCAGCGCAGAGCGCATGCAGGTCGCCGCGCGGATTATCTCTGCGGAATCAGTCCATCGCCCTGTCGTGGTGGTGGTGTCGGCGATGTCCAAGGTCACGGACCTGCTGCTCGAGACGCTGCGCCGCGCCGAGCTGGGCGACCGCCAGGTTGTGGATGCGAATCTGCGGAAATTGCTCGATCGCCATGTGCAGGCTTGCGATGAGTTGCTCGGTTTTGAGAGCGCCGCCGGCTATCGAACTGCCGCGGCCGAGGCCATCCAGTCGCTTGTCTCCGAGTTCCATCGCATCGCGAACGGTGTCCTCATATTAGGTGAGCGTCCGCCGCGATCGGTCGACGAGGCCATCGCCATTGGGGAGCGGCTGTCTTCCGTACTGCTCGCTTACTATCTCGAAGCCACGGGTGTGCCGGCGCAGTCCGTTAACGGCGCCGATGTGATTGTCACCGATGCTGTGTTCGGGAACGCATCGCCGATCATGGATCTCACCGCGAAGCGTGGCGCCGAACGGCTGCTCCCGCTGCTTGAAAAGCAAGTTGTCCCCGTCGTCACCGGCTTCAACGGCGCCACGCAGGACGGTCGTCCCACTACGCTCGGGCGTGGGGGATCCGACTTTTCCGCTGCGATTCTTGCCGCCGCGCTGGATGCCTCCGAACTATGGATCTGGACAGATGTCGACGGTATTATGAGCGCGGATCCCCGGCTGGTGGAGAACGTCACCGTGCTGAATGAAGTGACGTATGCCGAGGCGGCCGAGCTTGCCTACAACGGCGCGAAGATTCTCCATCCCCGGACCCTGGCGCCGCTGGTTGAAAAGCAGATTCCGGTATGGAGCAAGAACAGTTTCGACCTTACCAAGCCCGGCACCCGGATCGTTGCCAGCTTCGACGAGCCGAAGGGGGTGCGTGCGGTAACCTCCATGTCGGACGTGGCGTTGATCTCCATGGAGCCCGCCAATGCCGTGTTGAGCGGTACGCGGCTGATGGCCCGTGCTTTGGACGCGCTCGCTTTGGGTAATGTCGAGGTGCTGGTCTTCACCAGTTCCAGTTATCGGCAAAGCTTCTGCTTTCTGGTCCGCAAGCAAGAGGTTCCGGCCGCGCTCGAAGCGGTGGAATCGAACCTCTCCATCGAGCTGGCCCATGGCTATCTCAAGCCGATTGAAGTCGATCAAAACGTGGGACTGCTCGCTGTTGTGGGTGAAGGCATGCGCGGAACGCCTGGCTTAGCCGGCCGTGTCTTCACCGCCATCTCACAGGAGAGGGTGAACATTATTGCTATTGCCCAAGGGTCCAGCGAACTGACCATCGGCATAATCGTTAGCCGCGACGGTCTGGAGAAGGCCGTGCAAGCGGTGCACCGCGAGTGCCAGTTAGGCGCGCGGGCGTCATCGCCGGCCGCTGTTTCCAAATAGAGCATTGCCCAGTTTGACCGCAAGAAACGGATAGTATGAAATCCGCGTCAGCCTTACAGTCGGATCATGAGCCAAACGATGATCAACTCGAATCCGCTTTCAATGGAAGCTGACGACTTCTGGCGCGCGGTTCTGGCGCGCGATCGCAGTGCCGACGGCCAGTTCGTTTATGCCGTGAAGACCACGGGTGTCTACTGCCGGCCCTCTTGCCCCAGCCGCCGGCCGAAACGCGAATCGGTGGAATTCTTTCAGAAGCCTGCCAATGCGAGGCGTGCCGGATATCGCTCTTGTCTTCGCTGCCGTCCCGATCAACCGGATGCTCAATCAAGATGGATTGCGGAATGCTGCCGCCTGTTGGAACGGGACCTCGATCGCTCCGTCTCGCTCGCAGAACTGGCCGCTCACGCCGGCGTCAGTGTCTTTCATCTGCAGCGCACTTTCAAACAGCACCTGGGCGTAACGCCGCGTGAGTACCAGGATGCGCTGCGCATGCGGCGCGTCAAGCAGGGCCTTACCAAAGGATCGAGCATCACCGATGCCATTTACGACGCCGGATTCAACTCCGTCAGCCGCTTTTATGAAAAGGCCGGCGAGCATTTCGGCATGTCGCCCTTCACCTATAAACGAGGAGGATCGGGCCAGGCCATACGCTACACCGTGTTTCCCTGTGCGTTAGGCAGGGCGATGATTGGGACCACTGATCAGGGCGTCTGTAGCGTGGCGTTCGGCGACGACGAGCCAGCTCTGGAACGCTCCTTGCGCGGTCAGTTTGCTCAGGCGCTGATTGTTCGGGATGATGCCGGCCTTCAGAATCATGCCGCTGCCCTCAAGAGCTACCTCGATGGTCACCGCATGTCATTCGACCTACCCCTGGATATTCGAGCAACCGCCTTCCAGGAGCGTGTCTGGCGTCTGCTGGCCGCGATTCCCTATGGCGAGACTCGCACCTATGGCCAGATTGCCGAGCAGCTCGGACAGCCCACTGCGGCCCGGGCCGTCGCAACCGCCTGCGCCTCGAACGCCTTGGCGGTCCTCATCCCTTGTCACCGCGTGGTTGGAAAGAACGGGAGTCTGTCAGGATACCGCTGGGGCCTCGACCGCAAGCGAAAGCTGCTGGAAACGGAGCACCAGGCGGCGAAGGCTTAGTACTTGCGCATCACGGCCAGCACGCGTCCCTGAATAGCCAGCTGCTCCGGCTTTACGTAAATCGGTTGCATGGCAGAGTTGGCGGGCTGCAGCCGCACGCGTCCATCGGCTTCCGGGTAGTAGCGCTTCAGCGTGGCTTCGGTTCCATCCACCAGGGCAACCACGATCTCACCGCTCTTAATCGAATCGGTCTTTTCCACCAATACATAGTCGCCGCTGCAGATGTGATCTTCAATCATCGAGTCGCCGCGCACGCTCAGCGCATAGGTCGTGTCGCTCTTCGCGAAGTCGGAGAAATGGAGCATCTCCGGATTGGCGATTGCTTCTACCGGAACCCCGGCCGCAATGCGGCCCATCAGCGGCACGCCTTGGTCGGCAAGGTGCGGGTGGCGCGCCTTCTCTTCGCTCCAGAATCGATCGCCGATTTCCAGCGAACGGCTGTGGTTGTAGCTGCGGCGCAGGTATTGCTTGGCTTCGAGCGCCTGGATGTGTTTGTGGACCGTCGCGAGTGAGGCCAAGTCCAGACCTTGAGCGATCTCCTCGTAGCTGGGGCTGTAGCCGTTCTTCTCAATGAATCCGGCCACGAAGTCCATCAGCTCTTTTTGCCGCCGTGTGAGCGCCATACGTTGATTACACCCCTCACCACATTGTTGGCGAAGAAAAAACGAAAGTCAACACATATGTTTGTCTGGCGGCTGGAAGGCGACGGCTATTGCTTCGGTTCTTCCAATTGCGCTTGAACCGCTGTACCGAGGGGCGCAATCGCCGCCACGGCCCAAGCCGTTGCCGCGGTCGAGATCCATTGGTCGTGATCGTAGGGGAAGCCACTCTGGAAGTAAGGCTGCAACTTCATTGCGCGGCTGCGCACGAACCAGGAGCCATCGGGCATCTGCGTCTTCAACAGATAGTCCACGCCGGCCTTATAGATCGGATCTCCCGCTTTCATTTGCCCGGTTACCCGCAGCGCATGCAGGGCCAAGCCGGTGGCATAGGCATCGGAGGATAGGTACTTAGTCTGCGCCCAGCCACCATCCGCCTGGCGAGCCATGACCAACGCCTGAGCAGCGTCGTGCAGATCGGGTTCCATCGCACCGGCATAATAAAGCCCGAGAAGCCGATCAGCCTTCTCGTAATTCGTTTCCGGTTTTGCTTCCAGCAACCAATGCTTGGCGCGCGCAATCCGTTCGTTGAACTCATCTTGCCGGGCCGGCCACGCATACGTCTTCAGCGCCCTAAGCGCCGACGCCGTTCGCGAAATCGAACTCTCCTGAAGCGGGGGACGCACATCGATGGGGAATCGCGCCCATTCACCAGTTCTCTCCTGGCGGGTTGCCAGGTAATGCAGCATGGCGTCCGTGATCTGGTTCGGCGGCGTGTTCATGTCGGCCATAGCGTCCAACTCGGTCAATATCGAATCGTAGTCCCCGCCAAGAGTTAACAGAAATGGCGCCGTGTTTAATGTCAACGGCTTAACCGTGACCATTCCGTCG
>JBAUOG010001137.1:0-3756 GCA_049579625.1 Bryobacteraceae bacterium | reverse complement strand
CACGTCGACGCCCTTGTTGCCAGTGATCTTCTTGACCTCCTCCACGAAGTCAGCCTGGGTATAGAGGATGACATGGTCCCCGCCGTGGCGGCGAACCATCTCGGCTTTCTGCTCGGTCGAGACGGTTCCGATGACCGTCGCGCCCGCGATCTTGGCGATCTGCACCAGCATGAGGCCGGCGCCACCGGCCGCCGCATGGATCAGGCAGGTCTGTCCTGGTTTGAGGGCGAAGGTCGAGTGGGTGAGGTAGTGGGCTGTCATGCCTTGCAGCATCACGGCGGCGGCCTGCTCGTCCGAGATCGAGTCCGGTACCGGCACCAGGTTCGCGGCCGGCACGCTGGCGTATTCAGCGTAGGATCCGCGGGCCATCGCGTAGGCCACCCGCGCTCCCACCGGAATGCTAACGCCTGCGCCGGCGGCCACCACCACGCCGGCGGCTTCATTGCCCAGTCGCACCGGTGTTTCCGGGGCCTTATAGAGTCCCGTCCTGAAGTAGATGTCGATGAAGTTCACGCCAATGGCTTCGATCTGAACCACCGCGTGGCCTTCAGCGGGTTCCGGGTTTGGCAGGTCAATGAACTTGAGGTTTTCCGTCCCGCCGATGGGGTCCGCAACTATAGCCTTCATAGCTTTCGATTCTATCCTTTACTACCGCTCAACCGGCGTCCGCTGATACCCTAGTCGTTGAATGCGCCTGTTCTTTCGGTCCACTGGTGTTGCGATGGACAGCGTATTGTTCATCGAGAGCGGCTCGCGCGCCCTGGCTGAGCGGTTTCTTGCTCACCTTTACACCTCGCACCCGGCGCAGCGAGTGGATGTCCTCACCTGTTACGCCGGAGCACCATCCAGCTTCGACCCCTCCCGCGGCTCCGTGATCAGCATTCACAGCGCGCCCGCTTTTGGTGGCCGCCGCCAGCTTATCACTGGTCTGGCCCGCAATGGGTACCGGGTGGTCAGCATACTCTGCTCGGGTGAGCCCATCATGACCCGGTGGAAATGGGCAGTCGCACTGCGAGTCCCGGCCAAGCTGCTGGTTGTAAACGAGAACGTCGACTACTTCTGGTTCGATCGCGCCAACTTTGGAAGCATGCGGGCCATGGTCAAGCATCGCTTTGGAGTGCATACCGTAAGCAGCCCTCAACTCGTCATCAGCGCCATCCTCTTCCCGTTTGTGTTCCTTTACCTACTTGCCTATGCGGGCTGGATCCATACCCGCCGTCTCCTGCGCAGCCACTAAGCAACGCGTGTGATAACTCCAGCACCGAACCGCGCGCGTAAGCAAGCGGATTCACGCCCGGCAAGTGAAAAACCGGAATAAACCGTTATTAACCCCCCAGCGGGCTCCTCAATGCGAGATCATAGAAGTATCTTGACGACCCCATTCCACTTGCTCACTCCCGCGGAACGAACCACTCTGCGGATCGCTCAGAATCGCGCTAGCTCGGAAAAGATCGCTCTGGAACAGATTGCCCACCCTACTCCCCCGAAGAAGGCTGCGCGCACTGTTGCCGCTCCTTCGGTTGGAGGCACTCGCGCCACGCCCGAAGATCGAGCGAAAGTGGGCGGCGTCATCCGCAAGATTAAGGCGTAGGGCAGCGCCTCGCCTGCTGACGACGCCTCGTCGTCTTTCCCCGCGATAGGCCAACCTGCGTCGTTCTAGCCAATCGATAAGCGCTAGTTCCCCGGCGTCGCCCGCACCGTCGGGTACTTGATCCCCAACTGTTCCAGATAAGTGTCGTACTTCGACGGATCGTAATAGAAGTTCTTCATCTGCGGTCGGTAGATCTCCATCGTCTTCTGATTCAGCCAAATCGCCGGCTTGTCTTCGGGCCGGATGAAGCTCTGATACTTCACTTCTTTGGTCTGGACATTCCGAAAATACTCCCACGCCTGCGCCACGAGTTCGGGACGCAGCAGAATATCGAGCATCGTCATCGCCTGCACCTTTGCCCCGGCGACAACGCCTTTGTGCGCTATCGGCGTCGCCATCGACACGCCGTTCGCCCAATTGTGCCCGGGGCCGCCCGGGATGTTGGAGGGGTAACGCAGCACCACGGTGGGAACGTTCCACGAGATGTCGCCGATATCGTCGGAGCCGCCGCCGGTGGGGCCAATGAGTTTCTCATACTCCGTCAGGTCGCTGTCGGCGCGAGGCGCGCGTAAATCCGGAATCTTCACCGGCAGGCCCTTCTCCTCAACCTTGAGTTCGTGCTGCAGCGCCTTGGCGAGCGTCTGGTCTTCCGGCGACCAAACCGGCAGGCCCACCTTCTTGATGTTGTCGAACATGTCTTCGGCAATCGGCTTGTTGAAGTATCCCGGCCAGGCCGACCCCAGCAGCCGTTCCGTGAATGTCGTGTCCGTCATCAGGCCGGCCGCCTTGGCCATGTTGTCGCCGATGCGCCACAGATTCTTGATGTGGTCGTAATCCGCTTCGCGGAAGTAATACCAGACCGCGGCGTTTGGCGGCACCACGTTCGGCTGATCGCCGCCGTTGGTGATCACGTAATGGACGCGCGTGGCCAGCCGCAAGTGCTCACGCCGGAAGTTATAGCCAACGTCCATCAGTTCCACCGCGTCGAGTGCACTGCGGCCGCGCCACGGTGCTCCGGCAGCATGTGCGCTTTCACCTTGGAACGTGTATTCCACCGACACCAGTCCGTTCTGTGTAGCGGGCCCATAGGAAACACCAAAGGCGCTATCGACATGGCAGAACAGAACCACATCCACATCCTTGAATAAGCCCGCCTTGATGTACCAGGCCTTGGTTCCCACTAACTCTTCCGCCACGCCGGGCCAAAGCTTGATGGTGCCCTTCAGATGTTCGCGTTCCATCACCTTCTTCACCGCGAGAGCCGCGAGGATGTTCAAGGGCACTCCGGAGTTGTGACCCTCGCCATGGCCGGGAGCGCCTTCAATGATGGGATCGTGATAGGCCACGCCGGGCTTCTGCGAGGCTTGCGGGATGTCATCGATGTCGGAGCCCAGCGCGATCACCGGTTTGCCCTCGCCCCAGGTTGCCATGAACGCGGTAGGAATGCCCGCGACTCCGCGTTCCACCCGGAAGCCATTCTTCTCCAGCAGATCGCTTAAATACTTGGATGTCTCAACTTCCTGAAAGCCGAGCTCTCCGAAGCTGAAGACAGTATCGACCATCACTTGCGCCTGCTTCTTCATGGCATCGATCTCGCCGCTGAGGTCGGCCTTCATCGCGGCTTCCTTCTCTTTTGAGACCACCTGTTGGGCGGGCAGGGAAGCGGCCACCCATGCCATCAGGGCCAAGCCTATGATGATTCGCATCGTTCTTTCTCCTTCTTGACTTCTCCTGCGGCACGGCAGCGCGACTCAGCGCCGCATAAGGCGGATCTGGGCGAACATGGCCCATCGGTCGGGCCAGATGCAGAGACCCGATTCGAGTTTCTGCCAGAAACGAAACGCACCTTTTGGCATCAGCGGACGCATGGAAACGCCACCGGACACCAGGTACCGGAGCGGCATGAATGGCCGCACTTCCTGGATCTCCAAGTCACTGAACTCCGCTTCGAACCGCTGCCGGTCGCGCTGGAAGATGATCCAAGGCAGCGCGCCATTAGCGCCGGACAGTACCCCAGTCTCCGGGAAAGTCCATTCCCTGGCTTCCGGTTCAAATGGCTCGTGGTGCAGATGGCTGTAGATGAACCGCGACCACGTCGAGACCCAAGGCTCGATCATCACCATGCTGCCGCCAGACCGCAGGCACCTGAGCGCTTCGTTGAGGAA
>JBAUOG010001136.1:0-1692 GCA_049579625.1 Bryobacteraceae bacterium | reverse complement strand
GTCCAGGCATTTGCGCGAAGAGGTGCCCCAATTAGAGCAGGCCGCTACCAAAGGCAATTGCGGTGCTGAAAGCGCCTTTTGGATGCCCCTCGCCCGCACCTGGCGAACGGCACATCTGGATGAACAGTGGCCGCTAAGTACTACGGTATGCAATAGAACGGATTCGGCAACTTAACAGAATGCTCTGCTTGCGGCTCGCCCGCCAGATCACTCAGCTGATCACCTACATTCAGCACAATTCTATACCCCATCGCAACAATTATCCCTCGCTCACACGACTTGTACTCGGTAACTGACTTGCTGTTTGGACAATCGTCGGGCCGAAGATAGACGTGTTTCCAATGGTCGAATCCCTCAGCTTTTAGATTGGCTTCCGTATCCGCCCGTTGCCCCTCAGGGCGCCCGGTAATAAAAAACACCGCCACATTCTCTTTCTCAGCCTCGTTGAACAACCGTAAAGTTCCTGCAATTGCTTTTCCGCACCGCAAGGAGACACACCAATTTGAGTCGGCGACAATGTATCCAAAATCGTCAAGCGTTTCCACCGCCCAGTTTGAAAGCGAAGTTTCGTCGATGTCCAGCACGATCGCCAGCTTCTCTGTCGCCTTTGCCGTCGCCACGCTCTGCTTCAGAAAACCGATGGCCAAATCGGTCTGACGTTCCAGTTGTGGTAGGTAGCAATTCGCCTCATTGCATTCGTGATAGTTCTTTAGCTGTTTCTTGATGTCGGTGAGATTCGTTGGCTCGCCCGGAACCAACACCAAGGCCTGCTGTCCCACCGCCGGCCAACAGCAGAGCATAAGAACCATGCCTGTCAGTCGCATCTTCACTCCTCCTCGTTGTTCGATTCAAGAATGCAAGCGCACAATATCCCGCCTGGCAGCCAATGAATCTCTATTTAAGGCTACCGTGAGCAAGTCGGACCCTTATCTAGACCGTCTAGCTGAACCGCCATGAAACCACGCCCCTTTCCGGGTATCTTCAGAGCAGCGCGGCGAGCGGATTCGCATTATTTTGGCGCGGATGGCCACACAATATGAGCAAAACCAGTACTTCAGACAGAACTCCGAGTCCATCCCGGACGATCAGCGACGAGACCATCGAGCGAGCCGCTCGCGCCGATCCTGACGTACAACCGCTCACCGAACCAGACCTGAAGCGGATGAAACGAAGACCACGGGCGCGGATCATCCGCCGGGCGCTTGAACTGACTCAAGAGGAGTTCGCGGTTCGCCATCGCATTTCCTCTCGGGACGCTGCGTGATTGCGAGCAGGGGGGCGGAACGGGCAGAACCCGATCAGCCAACGCGAGCATGCTTAACGCCCATTGGCCGCGATCCTGAGCATGTCAACCGGATGCTGAATCCAAACGCGAACTGATTGAAGTGCACCGCCGGTTATGCTGGCTGGCTCTGAGAGCAGCAGGGGCCGCGAAGAGCACTGTCATCCGTTCGCTTCAGAGTGAGCAGGCGTTGGTCTCTTTTCCTCGCTGTCGTCCTGTCGCTCGGGGTCAATGCCGACAAACACTGTGTTTCGCTGGGAGTCGACTGAGATCCACGGATTCCGAGTTTGGAAGAAGGGGAAGAGTTCCTCTCCCTGGCGGATGATGTCTTGGAGTGTGAAGCATCGCCTGGTCAAGGAGGATCGTCTGAGTCGTCCGCGCACGTGATACGCGACGACCAGTGCTTCCGC
>JBAUOG010001135.1:0-22431 GCA_049579625.1 Bryobacteraceae bacterium | reverse complement strand
GTAGTTCGGCTTCGATGGTTTGGTCCACAGGATCAATTGGGGGATCAGCCGGAGCGTTGTTGTCAGTAGGAGCGGCGTCGGAGAGGCCGTCCGGAGGCGCGATTAGGTCATGGACCTCGTCGCGATTTTCAGGTAAATGATTTGCCATACGCCCCGAAGATAAAGCGAGCCGGTACGGCGGCGTGCGGTCAGTAACTGTAATCGACTGATATGTAGGGAGATATTTCTTTCCCGGGTTTTGTGACCGTTCGTTTACGCGGTGCGAGACCTCCGTGAGGATGGCACCTGCGCCGGTCGACTTCTCTTGGGTCGACCCGCGCAGGCCTGGGGACCACGAAGGCGTAAGGAGGGCACCGGTTGTCAGGCCACGCTGATTCGAACATCGGAAGAAGTTCTTGTGATGTTGCGAAGGATTTCCGCCCATTTCAGCGCGGCTTTGTGCATTGGGTAATGGGCGACGGTGCCTAAGTCCGAGGCGATTACCAGTCTTCGATAGGGCTCATCAGCAAGACGAGTCTGGAAAAACTTCACCCATCGTTCCTCAAAGAGTGGCAGGATGCTCCTGCGCTAATTCTGAGGTCTGTTGTGGAGTTGATTAGCACCCGTGAAAATGGGGCGGGCAGGGTTTGTTCTTTACGCGGCTGACGGCGAGCAGGAGCAGGCCCAGTCCCGCCAGGACGGCCAGAAGTAGGTAGATGTCGATATAGGAGAGCAGCCTGCTTTGCCTGATCACGTTGACCTGAAACAACTGCAACGCTCCCAAAGCGGGATTGCTGCTGCTGCCGCCGTTGCGGTGAATCAGAGTTGCATACTGCGCCAGTGTGGATCGAAGGATCGGATCCAGGCGGTTCGCTACATCCAAGATGCGGGAGGAATGGAAGGTCATGCGGTGGTCAAACATCACGGTGACCACGGTCACTCCAAATGTGTTTCCCAGCTGGCGCAGAAAGAAGAAAGCGGTGGACACGTCATTCACGTCGACCGGCAGAGTACCGGCCAGTGCGACGGTCGATGCGCCGCGAAGAACGAACCCCAGCGAGAAGCCTTGGAAGAAAATTGCCGGAACCAGAATTTTCGCCGGAGTCGTTGGGGTCCAGATGTAGACGAATAGCGCACAAGTCGCGATCGTCAGAAGCAACCCGAGGGCCAGGGTACGGGGTCCTCCGAGTCGCGGTGTGATCAGGTTCACGGCGGTTAAGAGCCCAACGCCAAGGCCAAGGGTGTAGACGGAAATAAAGGCGCCCGTCTGGGTTGCGCTGTAATCCTGCACGTATCGCAGGTACTGGGGCAGCACGAAAAGGCTGGCGCCCAGGATGCCTCCGACGATCAGGACAGTACCAAAGGAGGCTCGCAAGCCGGCGTGCCGGAAGATGGTGCGTAAGTGAAAAACCGGCGACTCATTCGCGAGGCGGCTATCCCACCACAAAAACGCAATGAAGCAAATAAGAGCCGCGAGGATGGTGATCGTAATCCAAGGCGTCTCAAACCATAGATCGCGCTCACCGCGGCTGGTGGCGGTCTGCAAGCATGCCAGCGCGGTAATGAGCAGGGCCGCGCCCCACAAGTCGACCTTAGTCCGTTTGCGGCGAAACAAGAAACCCGGCGGAATAATCTTCACGATAAGGAACGCACCGATAGCCAAGAACGGGAAATCGAGTAGAAAAGCATAATTCCAATGCAGCTGATCCGAAATGGATCCCATGGCCACCGGATAAACAAACTCGAACGCATACACGACGCCGTATAAGCATGACAGGGCGAAGGCTTGCTCCTTTCCTGGGAACATGAGCCTTGCCAGGATGACGGCACGAACCAGGAACGCGCCGCCGCCGAAGCCCATGATGATGCGTGAGGTGAGCAGAAGTTCCAGGCTATGTGAACTGAGGAAACAGCCGAATGCTCCCACGGAGTATAGCGCGATGGAGGACAGCAAATGCCGCCGTGCTCCGATGACGCGCGTCATCCAGGAGGCCAGCGCCAAGGAACAAAGGAATCCGAGATTGTAGAGAATGACGACCCAGCTGATTTCGTCGGAGTCGGCGGCGACGTTGCCCTGCATGTCCGGAAGCAGAACGTTGATGGAGATGCGGTTTGAGAGTTCGATGGCAGTGACCAAGGCCACGCTGAGCAGAAGGATCATCTTGTGCCGTTGGCTCAGATTGGACAGCGAGGCGCTGATGTAGCGCCCCTCTTCCTGTTCCCATTCCTCTAGTGGTTCCGGAGTCGTGGCGCCGAAAAAGCTCATGCGTTCTCTCGAATCAGCGGGTGTAGATCGTGGCTTCTACATTCATACCGGGCCGCAAAACCAAATGAGGATCGCTTCCCGGTTTGACCAGAATCTTGACGGGTATGCGCTGCACCACTTTGATGAAATTGCCGGTGGCGTTTTGCGGAGGAAGCAAGGCCTGGCGGGAACCGGTTGCTCCGGCGATGGAATCGACCACGCCTTCGAAGTCCTGCGCGTAGGTGTCCGCGTGAAGGCGGGCGCGTTGACCCGGGGCGACGTTGGCCAACTGCGTCTCTTTGAAATTAGCGGTGACATAGATCTGATTGAGCGGAACGATGGTGAACAACAGCTGCCCGGACGAGACGTACTGTCCGAGATCCACCGACCTTTGCGTGACCTGCCCCGAAATGGGGGCTGTGATGCGAGTGTAGGCGAGGTTCAGCTCCGCTTGCAGGAGGGTCGCTTTCGCTCTCTCGATGGTGGCCAGCGCTGATTTGTAGTCGGCTTCGGTGATGGGCACCTGCTGCTCGCGTGCTTTCGTTTCCAGGAATTGGGACTGAGAGCGCAGGAGCCGAGCCTGGGCAGAGCGGGTATTCGCCTTGGCGATCGCGACGGCTTGTTGGGCGGCAGTGCGCTGCTGCTCAGCAGCATCCAACTCGCTTTTCGCCACCCGGGCCGCCGCGTCGACTGCATCGAATTGAAACTTGGAAACGTCGTTGGTGGAGAGCAGCGGCTGATAGCGTGCCAAGTCGCTTTGGGCACGTTCGTTGGTGGCACGCCTGGCGGCCACGTTGGCTTCGGCCAACTTCAGGTTCGCGGTGGCGGCTTGCTCCAGTTGGGCCTGGGAGCTGGCGTAATCGGCGGCATCGGATTCCTTTTGCGCGGTGGCTCCGCCGGTACTGTTGGTGGTGGTTTCGCGAGTCAAGCCGATTTGGAGTTTGGCCGAATTCGCTTGTGCGATGGCAATATCGAGGTTGGCCTTGGCCTGCTCGACTTCAGCCTGATAGGGACGTGGATCAATCTGAACCAGGACATCACCTTCTTTGACGACCGTGTTGTCGTTGATGAAAAGCTGAACGACGTAGCCGGGAACTTGCGGCGCCATCGACGTGATATGACAATCCACCTGCGCGTCGTCGGTGGTCACACGATTGGAGAACAGGTGCCAGGCCACGCCAAGAGCGATCAGGATCACAACAGGAGCAAGCAGCACGAACGGATTTCGGTACCAGCGGCGACTAGATGCCGATTCGGGCGGCGCAGGCGGAGTGGCAGCCGGTGCAGGAGCGCCGGATGGAGGGAGAGAGGAAGAAGTGGAGCTCATGATCCGGTACCTTTCACCTGGCGTACGTGTTTTCGATGCCGCCCGTCGCATGGGCGAGAGCTGCGCGGGACAAGTTAAATCGAAACAAAGCGCTGATCTGGTTGTCGCTGGCGCGGGCCAGGGCATCCTGCGCGGTGATGACTTCCACGTTGGTGGTGACGCCGGCTTGGAAGCGGCGCTGCGCCTGCGCGACCTCCTGCTGGGCCAGCCCAGGTTCGCCACATCCACCGCGCTTCGCGCTGCATTGAGCTCATCAAGGGCGGTCTTCACTTCCCTGACAATTCGGGCTTCCAGCAGGCGGCGAGTTTCGGCGACGCGCTGTTCTTCGAGGCTCGCGTACCCCTCTTCGGCGCGGATCCGGCCGCCGGTGAACAGGGGAAACTCGAGGGACAACTGATACCGGTAGGCCGGGATGCCCGGGCTGAAATGTTCACCCTGGTACGTCCAAAAACCCGAGAAGCCCAATTGCGGAAGACGCTGGTCGCGGACTGCTTCGAGCGAGAGTTGGGCAATGCGCTGTTGCGAATTAAGCGACCGAATCTCGGGCCGGGAGGTCAATGCCTGGTTGAGCAACGACTCCTTCTCCATGGCAGGGAGATCGTAAAAGCTGAGTTGATCACTCACTTCCACGGCCTGGTCGCGAGGCAGATCGAGCAGTTCGGCCAACCCATACCTGCTGGTTCGGGTTTGCGTTTCCGCGTCAATCAGATTCTGGCGTTCGTTTTGCAATTCCACGTTGGCGCGGACGGTATCGATATTCAGGCCGATGCCGGTTTTTTGCAGCTCGGTCGCCTGGTCATATAAGCGTTGGGCGAGTGCGACGCGGGCGGTGGCGGCGTCGCGGCTGGCGAAAGCGCGAAGGACCAGGAGGTATTGGTCGACGACCGCGGTCACGAGATTCTCGCGGATGGTCTGTTCGTCGGCACGGGCCTCACGGGTGCCTTCCTTGCCGATTTGATAGCCACGAATTTGCGGAAGGTTGAGTATGGTTTGCGAAAAGGCGGGACCAGCCTCGACATAGTGATAGGGCCCGGCGGGCGTTGGCTTCGGTATCGATTCGATGCTTTGGAAGTTGTACTGGCTGAGAGCCGTCAAAGCGCCAGCGCCCGCTTGGGGAAGGAGCGCGGACCGGGCGATCTGACTCTTGCGATCACTCTCGGCAACCAGGAGTTGAGCAATGATGCGCTGGGGACTCTGCTTCAGGGCAAGCTGAACGGCTTCTTTTAGTGTGAGGCTCAGCGACGGCGGGGGAGAGGCAGGTGGCTGCTGACCGAAGGCGGCGGCCGGAGTCGATGCCCGCAGAAATACCAGGAGCAGGATGGACATCCGCAGGGATCTCGCGGGCATTGCTGGAACCTCCGAAACAGGAAAACGCTCGTGGAGAAAAATACGTATTATACGGGGTTTTTTTGGAGTTTCGGAGTTCGGAAGGGTTGCGGTGTTGAAGCCGATTGGTTTGTATTGAGTTAGGCGATTGAGTTAAGAACAGCGCCGCGCTTTCCGGTTTCTGGAAGCAGCATGGCGTGGGCAACCCACTCCGAGACGGCGAGCGGCGCGGGCGAGTTTGTGTGAAAACGCCGTGGGTGAACTCTGAATCGGAATGGAAACCAAAGCCGAGATGAATCAATCTAATCTCGGCTCGGCAGGCTTGACAGCCTGCGCTACGTGGCATTGAGGGTGTGCACTGCTGGAGTTTTCACACAGGCTCGTCCGCCGAAAGAGCCGCCGCTGCGGGGACCTTTAGAGGTTGTCACTTCTATCAGGACGCGGCTGCGTCATTGGTCGAGACGGGTTGGGTCGGTAAATCCGGGAACGAGGTGGCCCGGGCCAGCCATCCCTTGAGGAACATCGGATATTTAGCGCTCAGGCCTTGGTAGTACTGGATGCGGCCTTGCTTATAGGCGTTGTAAACGTCGACCTGAGAAAAGCTATTGAGGGCTTGCATCGTGGCGGGACCGATAGAGCCGTCGGCCGTTATGTCCGCGCCCATGCCCTGCAGGACAGTCTGCAACAGCTTGCTGGCATTGCCGCCCGCGTTGACGTAGAAGTCGAAGACAATGTTGGCAAGCTCCTGGAGGGTGTACGCATCGCCCTGCACCTTGTTCCAGTAGTTCGCTTTGTAGATGATGCCGGCCTGGGCCGGTGTCAGGGCCTTGAGATTATCCGATGTCGGATCGATTCCCAGCAATTCGTGGGAGCATTTCTGGAAGGTTGCCATCGTGATCCCCAGGTTGGTTTCTCCACCGGGATCATTCGGATTGTCCACATACCCGCCTTCCCACTTCAAGGTAATCGGAAGGGCTATATCAAAGCTCGCCATGAAAGCTCCTTTTGCTTACGGCTTTAGTGCCTTTTTCAACTCGGCCACTCGGGCCTCGGTCATGTCCGCCATGACGGTGATCTGGACCAGCGGCGCGAGTGTTCCGCCCCTGACGAGGTCTGACTGAAACTCGGCATTTGCTTTTCGGAATTGGACCCACGCCGATTGGGCTGCCTCCAGCTTTGCTTTACCGGTTTCATCCAACTTCCGGGAGAGCTGGGCACGGACGGCCTTCAATTCCTGTTCGGCCTTGTTATATCTCATCCCGGCACACTGGCGCATGGCGGCGGTGGTGGTGGCGTTGCCGCACTCGGGCTGGGGAGGAGGAGTCTGCGCCATCGTGGCGGCACAGGAGGCCGAGACAGCGAGCGCGAACAGGAAGAGGCGGGCCAGCCAGCGGTGACAGGGTAGCGGGCAAAAGGGCATGTTGTGGTCTTGACTCTTCTCTAGAAGCGCGAATAGAGTCTACCACCGAGGGTGAAGACTCCGCTCCCCCGAAGACGCTTTCCATGCTAGAGTCCGTATCCTTTGTGCGAAGCATCCGCTCGCTGACGCTCGCGGTTGCTCTGAAAATACCCAGAGTTTCGTTCGGTCGTTATCGAGTTTCCGAAGCGTGGTGCCCGCTCCCTCACGGTCGCGGCTCAGTTTCGGTCTTGCTGACGCGCGGGGTCCCGTGTTAGTCGGCTTCACGCAAACTCTGGCGCGGGCCTTCTCTTAGGTAATGTCTATTTGATGTCGATGCGGATGAAGTGGCTAGTAGTCGCGCCCACGTTCTTCACATCGTGAATGAGTGACTCGTTCCAACTCGCTGAGCCTTTGACTGAATGATGGCGCGTGGGCTGGCCATCCGGGTATAAACGGCTTTCGATATCGGCGTCCTCGATGGCAACAACCACGCCGTGGGGGTGGTGATGCTTTGGCTCAGACACACCGGGCGGGATGACGTCGTCGATCACGCGCACGAAGGCATTCTCGAAGATGAGCTTCTGCGTTTCGTGGCAGACGATGAGGGAATCGAAGGCATCCTGAGCGGTGACCCGGTGGACAATCAGAGCGGCCGCGGCAAGGAAGAGTATCGCGGCCAGAATCTTGGGTCTGCGCATTTACGTATTAGACCACCGCGAATATAGGCCTTTTCAGCATCGGCTTCAGCTTATGAAGCCCTATCAGCCCGCTAGTCGTCCGTTCCCAGAAAACTCCCCAAGCCGCCAATACCACCGGTCAGCGCCTTGAGCGGGCTCTTCTCGTCACCCGCGTGTGCATGCTCCGAGGGAGATAATTCGTGGCGAAGCCGCTCCAGCGTCATGCTCTGCAAGATAACGCGGCCCGGGCCCGTAAGCGTGGCGAGGAACAAGCCCTGGTTGCCAAAGATCGCGGTGCGGATGCTGCCCACCATTTGTATGTCGTAATTGACCGTGGGCTCAAAGGCGACAAGGTGTCCGGCCTGGACTTGCAGCGTTTCGCCGGGCTGCAGCGTGAAGTCGACATGGTCGCCTCCGGCATGGATGAACACCGCCCCGGGACCCGTCAGCTTCTGAAGAATGAATCCTTCGCCGCCCAGCAAGCCGGCTCCCAGCTTTCGAACCAAGGTGATATCCAGGTTGACGCTGCTCTGTGCGAACAGAAAGGCGTCGCGCTGCACCATGATGGTCTGACCCGCCGCCAGTTCGAAGACTTGAATCTTACCCGGATAATGGCCGGCGAAGCCGACCTCGCCTGCAGCCGTCGCTTGAAAGAAGGTCCAGAACAGACTCTCTCCCATGAGTTTGCGCTTAATGGCGCCCATGATCTTGTCGCCGATCGTCTGGCCGGTCATTCGGGTCTGCCACTCGATCTGAGCCGACTTGTAAATCATTTTGCCCGCTTCGGCATAGATTTCCTGGCCGGGTTGCAGATGAACGCGCGCAATCTGGAGGTTGTGTCCTTCAATGTCGTATTTCAGAGGTTCAACCACAACGGGTTGCGCCGTATAGGTGGTGCCGGCGGCAGCGCCCAGCGGCCGCCCGCAGTTCACGCAGAACTTCGAGTCGTTGTTGAGTTGGGTCCCACAATTGGTGCAGAAAGCCATAGCCTAGCCATAGTAACGAAAACAGGTTCGCAGGAGTTCCAAAATCCGGCTGGCCGCCGCCTGTTCAGCCGAACGAAGTACCTAACCCGGTGCGGAATAAAACAGTACCTAAACTGTTTTCCAGTTTACGTTCTGTGTGCTATGTTGCGTGACTTCTTCGACTTCTTCCTGATTGATGAAGATCGTCTCGGCGTGGTGATCGGTAACGTTTCGGGCAAGGGTATCCCGGCTGCTCTATACATGGCGGTCTCCCGCACGCAAGTGAAGACCACCGCATTGAAAGGCATGCCGCCAGCCGAGTGCCAGCAGGAAGCGAATCGCGTGCTGGTGAAGGAAACGAACTCGTGACTACCTCATCAAGGCGTCCAGCGCATCGATCTCGCTTTCCAGCACTTGCCGTTTCCGTCGAAGCAGCGGTATCGCCAACAGGAAAGGCGAAGCGATAAGGGCGGCCGTCAGGCTCACTGCTTTCACGAGCCCGAATTGCGGGACTAAGAAACCCATCACGAACAACGCCGGACCGGGAATGAACGGCAGCAGCAGGGTTGAAATCAAAGAGAAGTCGCGCAGGCGTTTGAGTTCCGACTGGTAAGCGGCGCAAGTTGCCGCGGGCGCATCTGCCAGCAGCCTTTTCACGGGGCCGTTTTTGCGGAACTGATATCCGCAATACAAATACGCGGCTAGCGTGAGACTGGCGCCAATCCGTTGTAGGATGCCCGGAAAGAAGTAAAGAAACGACAGGTAGCATGCCGCCAGGCAAATCATAAGAATGCCTGCGTTGCGAAAGCCACGCCGCGTCTCGGCCTCGAACTTCTGGGCCTTACGTCGGAGGGCATCGACGGAGATCCTGACAGGCTCCCCCGGCTCATCGCGCCACAGATTCTGCATGTCGCTCGGAAGTTCATCTGGCATGCTGTCCTCCTTTCTGAAACCGGCGAATGAGAATGCCTTTGATACGGTGGATCTTCATCGCCACGTGGGCTGGTGAAATCCCGGTGATCTCACCAATCGAGGCGGCATCCAGTCCTTCGAGGTACGAGAGGATCACCTGCCGGTCAACTGGCTTCAGCCGCTGGATCAGCAGGAGCAGGCGTTCCCGAGCCGCGCTCCGGTCCAAGTCAATCTCGTTCTCCGGTCGGACGGGTGCATTCTCGATTTCTTCCAGGCTGGCGAGTCCGGCATACGTTCGGTGCTGCCGGACGACGTGCGAAGTGGCAACATTGTGGGCCACCCGATAGACCCAGGTTCGCAACGAACATCTGTGGACGAAATGCTCGAAGCTGCGCCAGAGGGCCAGGTGTATGTCTTGAAGAAGGTCCTGTCGCCGGTCCGGGTTGGCCTCATAGGCTCGGGCCAGGCGTTCCAAAGCCGCAGCGTAAGTGGCTGCGGCCTCCTCATAAGGCTGATCCGGGTTGGCACTGCAAATCGGCTCGATCAACTGGTGCCTCACACTTAAGGTAGTCGACCCCCGAACGTGCTTCTAACAGAATTATTCCTGGAGCCGAGGTCGCGGCTCAGAAGGCATTCGCTTGCTCGCGCGCGGTTGCTCTGCTGAAGTTTTCACGCAGACCCGTAAGCAAGCTGACCAACGCTTCTCCAATCGATCAATCCGCGTTCATCCGCTTTCATCCGCGGCCAATACCCATCTACGGCACCGGATACAAGAACTTCAGCGCATCGCGGATCCGATGTCCCCATGCTTTCTCGTTATGCCCGGCTCCCTCGTCGACATCAAACGCCAGGTCCTGACCCAACTCCCAACCGTTCTCGACCAGTGCGTCACGCAAGCTCACCGCATCTTTCTCCGTGGTCTCCGCATTGCCGCCCTCGGCCGTACCGATATCGAGCCAGATTTTCAAGGGTAGTTTCTTCTTCAGCTTGTTTACCCGGCGCACGATGTCCCGGTTCGCCCACCAAACGGACGGCGACATCACCACCAGCTTGCCGAACACATTCGGGTACTCGAGACCCAGGTACAGCGTCACCAACCCGCCCAGCGATGAGCCGCCCAGCCCCGTGTTGGCCTGGTCGCGATAGGTCCGGTAGCGTTGATCGATGAACGGTTTCAGATCGTCGACAATTAGCTTGCCGTAACGGCGGGCATGGCCGCCTCGACCGCGGCGATCGCGCACGGGCGTGTACTCATCGATCCGCTTCATGCCGGTGTTGTAAACGCCGACGATGATCAGCGGCTCGATCTGTCCCCCTGAGATCAATTGTTCGGCGGTTTCGTCCAAGCCCCACTCATTACCGAGAAAGGCCGTGGCGGCATCGAACAAATTCTGGCCGTCTTGCAGATAGAGGACGGGATAGCGGCGCGAAGGGTCGTGGTCATATCCGGGCGGCAGATAGACGATCACGTCCCGGTCCGTATTCAAGTGCCGGGAATGAAAGTTATGGTGAACCTGGATGTTCCCAGTCAGCGTGTGATGCAAATCGGTGCCCGGCCCCTGAGTTTTCCCATCGGCAGAAGATTTTTGGGGAGATAAGTTATCAGTCTGCCACAGCACGGAAAGAGAACCCATAGCGCCCTGCCCGAAGAGAACATCGGCGAGGATCAGCGAAAGAAGTAGAGGCGGGATGGAAGCAGCGCGGCCCAAGCTGGCAGACTATCACTCCGGTCGAGATACAGGCGTTTCACCCAAACTGCTACGACCAGATAGCGTTACCCGTTACTGACGGACTCCAACTGTAGAGCGCCCGGCGAGCGCAGTGTCCGAACATCCCGCATCGGTGGTTGGCCGAAGAAACGGCTGTATTCGCGATTGAACTGGCTGGCGCTTTCGTATCCGACCTCAAAGGCCGCACTGGCAGCGTCCAGACCATCGATCAGCATACGTCCCCGCGCTGCCTGCAATCGAAGCTGTTTCTGGTACTGAACAGGGCTCATGGCGGTCAGCGCGCGGAAGTGGTGGTGCAGTGTGGATACGCCCATGCCCGCGATTTGTGCGAGATCCTCTACCCGCAGCGGCTTCGCGTAGTTTGCGCTGACCCACGCAATCGCTTTTGCGGTCCGGTTGCTCTGGTCTCCCAGCGTCGCAATCGCCTGAAGGCGCGCCCCCTCCGGCCCTCGCAGGATTCGGTAGATGATCTCGCGTTGAATTAGGCCACTCAGAAAAGGAATGTCTTGTGGGGTGTCCAGAAGGTCGATCAGCCGGCAGCATGCACTGAGGAATTCCTCCGTGGCTTCACCGGTCGCCATGGCCGGACTGTCTGACGGCGCCTCAGCCACCTGAATCTCCTCGCGGTTGAGAAGCTCCCGAACGACGGGCATTTCGAGTTTCAGCGACATCGCGAGACAGGGCACCGCTTCACTGGCCTCAATGATCTGGCTGACGATCGGCAAATCGACCGACGTCAGCAGGTACCGGGACTCACCGTAGATAAACGTGGTTCGGCCGAGGTCTACCCGCTTTCGTCCCTGCGCCATCACGGTGACGCACGGCTCGTAGGTCATTGAACACGGCGCAGTCGTGGAGGTCCGCCGGTGGAGAGTCAGACCGGCAATGTCCGTTGCCCGATTCTCCGCCGACCCCATGTACAAGGCAATTCTGCGAGCCAGCTCCATCCGCAATTCACGTGCTCGATCTACCGTCGGGCTGGCGGATTTACTAGTTTTTTGCGAGGTCACCGTTTCGCTCTCCTCGCCCCAGAATAGCTTTGCCTGCGTGGTTCCGTGAACAGTTTTTCCTTACCGCAAGAGAAATAGGCAACAAATCGGAAGGATCGGGATACCGCTCCCGGGCCGCAAGACCCTAGCATTGAAATGAGAGAAACGGTTCCGAAGGAGAAGCAATGCAGAAGCGCAAATTGGGAAAGAGCAACTTGGAGGTCTCAGCCATCGGCCTCGGCTGCATGGGCATGAGCTTTGGCTACGGCCCGGCCAAAGACAAGCATGAGATGATCCCGGTGATCCGGGCAGCCGTGGAACGCGGCGTCACCTTCTTCGATACGGCGGAAGTTTACGGCCCGTTCATCAACGAAGAACTCGTGGGTGAAGCGCTCGCGCCTTTCCGCAAACAAGTTGTGATCGCCACCAAGTTCGGTTTCCACTTTGATGCGAATGGGAAACAGGCCGGCTTGAATAGCCAGCCTCAGCACATCAAAGAAGTCGCGAACGCCTCCTTGAAGCGGCTGAAAACGGATGTCATCGATCTGTTCTATCAACACCGTGTTGACCCCACCGTGCCAATTGAGGACGTGGCGGGAGCGGTGAAAGATCTGATTCAGGAAGGCAAGGTCCGGCACTTTGGCCTCTCGGAGGCAGGCGTGCAGATCATCCGCCGCGCGCATGCGGTACAGCCAGTCACCGCCCTTCAAAGCGAATACTCACTCTGGTGGAGGGAGCCCGAACCGGAGATCATTCCCACCCTCGAAGAACTCGGCATCGGTTTCGTCCCGTTCAGCCCGCTCGGCAAGGGCTATCTCACAGGCAAGATCGACGAGAATACCACCTTCGATAGCACCGACTTCAGGAACACCGTGCCTCGTTTTGGCCCGGAGGCTCGGAAAGCGAACCGGGCGGTCGTAGACCTGCTCGAGACAATCGCTCAGCGCAAAAAAGCGACGCCTGCTCAGATCGCCCTCGCCTGGGTCCTTGCTCAGAAGCCCTGGATGGTTCCAATTCCAGGGACGACGAAACTGCACCGCTTAGAGGAGAATATCGCCGCAGCTTCCATCGAGCTCAGCAAGGAAGAACTCCTCGAAATCGAGCAAGCCACGTCTGAAATCACAGTCCAGGGAGCTCGTTACTCTGAGGCCGCGCAACGCATGATCAATCGCTAAAGATCCGAAACAAAGCAAGGAGCAATATCCATGTACAAAACGAAAGCGTACTCCGCCACGAGTGCGACCTCACCACTTGCCTCTACAACAGTCACGCGGCGCGATCCAACCGAACACGACGTGCAAATTGAGATCCTATTCTGCGGCATCTGCCACTCCGACCTCCATCAGGTCCGCAATGAGTGGAGCGGCGTCATGCCGACCGTCTACCCATGTGTCCCAGGCCACGAGATCGTAGGCCGTGTCACCCGGATCGGCGCCGCAGTCGCCGGGTTCAAACCCGGGGACATCGCAGCGGTCGGTTGCATGGTCGATTCGGACCGCACCTGCCCCGAGTGCCAGGCGGGCCTCGAGCAGTTCTGCCCGAACCTGACCCTCACCTACAACTTTCCCGATAAGCACCTCGGAGGCGTCACCTATGGTGGCTACTCCGACAGCGTGGTCGTCGACGAGCACTTTGTCCTACGCGTCCCCCCCAACCTCGATCTCGCCGGTGCCGCCCCTCTCCTCTGCGCCGGAATCACAACGTATTCACCCATTCGCCGCTCGGGCGTCACAAAAGGTAAGAAAGTCGGCGTGGTGGGTCTCGGCGGATTAGGCCACATGGGCGTGAAGATCGCCCATGCGCTCGGAGCCCACGTCGTCGTCTTTACAACCTCACCCGGCAAGAAGGAAGACGCGCGCCGCCTTGGCGCCGATGAAGTTGTCGTCTCGCGGAATGCCGATGAGATGCAAAAGCACACCGGCAGCTTCGACTTCATCCTCGACGCCGTCTCGGCCGATCACGACATCAACGCGTACATTCAACTGCTCCGCCGCGACGGCAACATCACCCTCGTCGGCGCGCCTGAGAAACCTCTCGCGGTCTCTGCCTTCGGCCTCATCATGGGACGCCGCAGCCTGTCGGGTTCGCCGATCGGCGGCATCCCGGAGACCCAAGAGATGCTCGACTTTTGCGGCGCACATAACATCACCGCCGATGTCGAAGTCATTCCTATCCAGAAAGTCAACGAAGCCTACCAGAGACTGCTCACGGCGGATGTGAAGTACCGCTTCTCGATCGATATGGCTTCCCTCAAGGCTGAGTAAACGGCGTATCATGTTATTCACGCGGGTTGACCGCACGGGCTTGGCAGCGCCCTTGTCCCCCTCGTAATAATCAAAGCTGCCGCGGTTATGGCCTAAGTTGGTCGAACTCTGTTTCCTGAAGGAGATTTCTATGACGACTGTCACTGTAAACGGAGTCAAGCGCGAACTGCAAGCACCGGCTGACACCCCGCTGCTTTACGTGCTGCGCAACGATCTCGAGCTGACGAGTCCTCAGTTTGGTTGTGGGATGGCGCAATGTGGCGCTTGTTCGGTGCTGCTGAACGGCAAAGAAGTGCGCTCCTGCATCACCACGTTGGGGGCCGCTGCCGGCAAAGAGGTCACCACCCTGGAAGGTCTTCCCGCCCGCTGGGCCAAACAAAAAGGGCTTTCTGAGACAAACGCGTCGAAAGCTCTCCATCCGCTGCAGGAGGCATGGATCGAAGAACAGACGCCTCTGTGCGGCTTCTGCCAGAGCGGCATGATGATCAAAGCGACCGAACTGCTGGAGCGCGTCGCGTCGCCGACCGTTACGGAGATCAAGGAGGCCTTTACAACTTCCGGAACCTCTCCCCACCTCTGCCGTTGCGGAAGTTATACAGCAATTATTCAGGCCGTACAGCGGGCTGCTACAACCATGGCGAAAAGGAGCGACGCATGACCTCGAATCTGGAGCAAATGACAAACACTTCCACCGACGTGTTTGGCGCAACGCTTTCGCGACGCGGCTTCGTGAAAGCCGGTGGAGCATTGCTGGCGGGCTTCGCGTTCGCCCGTGCGCAAGGCGCGCCGACGGCCGGCCCAGCCATGGGCGGCGGCGATCTCAATCCAGCTTTGCCTGAATCATGGATTGAGATTCACGAAGACAACACGATCCTGATGCGCACCGGCAAGTCTGATTTCGGCCAGGGTACGATCTTCACGGCCTACCGGCAGATTGTGGCGGAAGAACTCAGCGCGCCCTTTGAAGCGATCACCACGGTGGTGTCGGCCGACACGGACCGCACACCCGACGGCGGCGGCACGTTCGGTTTGCTCGGAGAAGGCATGCCAAATCTCCGAAAGGCCGCGGCGTATGTTTATCAAGCTCTGCTCGATCTCGCTTCGCAGCGGCTTGGCGTGCCTAAAGATCAGCTTTCCGTGAAGGATGGCGTGGTCTCGGGCGGCGGCAAGAGCGTGTCGTATGGCGACCTCGTCAAGGGGCAGAAGCTAAACCTCACCATCCCCGTCAAAGGCGACATCCACAGTATGTTCGGATTGACGATAGACGGAAATCCGCCGTTGAAGCCTGTCAGCCAGTACACGATCATTGGCAAGTCGTTCCCCAACTCCGTGATCGTTTCGAAGGTTACGGCAAAGGAGACCTGGGCTACTGATGTGCGACTGCAAGGGATGCTGCATGCGCGCATGGTCCATCCCAGGACGCTGGGCTCCAAACTGGTTTCGGTAGGGCCTCTCGACAAGGCTCGATTTCCGAATACGCAGGTGGTGGTGAAAGGGAATCTGGTCGGCGTGGTTGCCCCCACCGAATGGGAGGCCATCAAGGCCGCGCAGCAGGTAGCGTCAGGCACAAAGTGGTCGGAGTGGAAGGGATTGCCTGGGGATCAGCGCCTCTTCCAATTCCTGAAGGAAGATGCGGATTGGAAAACCGCTACCGCTGCCTCCAGCAAAACAAACAAAGGCGACGTGATTTCCGCCATGGCGAACTCGCCGAAGAAGTTCTCGGCGACGTACCAACTTCCGTATCTCAAACACGCACCGATTGGGCCCACCATGGCGGTGGCCGATGTTCGCTCCGATGGCAGCGTTTACGTCTACACGCACACGCAGAACGCACAAGCCCTGCGCAGCGGGATTGCGCATATGCTCACAACTTCGACGGACAACGTGGTTGTGCGCACGTTCGCGGGGGCCGGCCATTATGGCCGCTCCAACGGCGGCAACGCCGGGGCGGAAGATGAAGCTGTCATTCTGTCGCAGGCGGTGGGCAAGCCCGTTCGTGTGCAATGGATGCGCCCGGATGATTTCCAATGGTCGACGCAATCGTCGGCAGCGTTTTCGGAGGTCCAAGTCGGTCTGGATGCCAATGGTAATTTAAGCGCGTACGAGATTAACCACTACATGCCCGCCATGCAGGACGACCGCCTGGTCGGCGCTATTCTGGCTGGTCTTCCTACTATTCCCGCTCCGGGTGAAAAGGGCTCTCTGTTTGGCATCGCCAATAGTATGCATGACCCGTGGGTTTACGACGCCACGCCTGCGGTGCTGGAACGCGCTTATGGAACATTTCAAGTCGGGCAGAGCTCTTCGCCGCTGAACGTCGGTCTGCGCGATCACAGCCTGCGGACGCCAGGACAGTATCAGCAGAACTTCCCACGCGAACTAGCGATCACTGAGGCGGCTGTACTAGGCGGAGTTGACCCGCTTCAATTTCGGATTCAACACGCACACGAGAAACGATTGGTCGGAGTCTTGGAATCCGTTCGGCAGAGTTCGGGGTGGGAAACGCGGTCTAAGCGCCCGGCGGTTAGCAACGGTATGAGCCGGGGCCAAGGCGTGTCAGTGATGTTCCGGTCCGGAACCTACTGGGCTTGCGTGGCGCACATCGCAGTCAATACGACCACCGGCGCAATCAAAGTCGAGAAGATCACGGTGGCAGTGGACCCCGGGATCGTCGTAAATCCCGCACAGTTGAAGCGTCAGGTGGAAGGCGGCGCCGTCATGGGAGTGAGTATGGCGCTGCTGGAGGAAGTGCGTTTCGACGAGAGCGGAGTCACCACTAGCGACTGGCGAAGCTACCCGATTTTGACGATGGCCGATATGCCTGAAATCACAGTTGTCCTGGCAAACCGTCCTGAGGTTGGAGAGTACGGCCAGGGTTCTGAAGCGGCCAATGCTCTGGCTGCCCCAGCTATCGCCGGTGCGCTGTTGGACGCGACCGGCAAGGTGGCGCGCCGGATTCCGCTGAAACCCGATTACGTGAAAACGCTGCTGAGTGCCTGAGATGCGCGATCCATCACTGAACCGCGCGCGTTTAGCAAGCGGACGCGCAGATCTTTACGAGCTATGTTTAGCTCTTCGCAAAGTCTAACGACGCCGAGTTCATACAATACCTCAAGCCGGTCGGCTTCGGGCCGTCGTCGAAAACGTGCCCCAGGTGTGCATCACACCGGGCACACAGAACTTCCGTCCGGATGCCGTAGCTCATGTCGGTCTTGGTGGCGACGTTCTCCTTGGCGATCGGCGCCCAGAAGCTCGGCCAGCCGGTTCCCGATTCAAACTTGGTGTCCGAGGAAAACAGCGGTGTCTCGCAGCAAATGCACTTGTAGATGCCGTGCTCGTGGTTGTTCCAGTACTTGCCGGTGAAGGCTCGCTCAGTGCCGGCATGCCGAGCCACCTCATACTCCTCCGGCGTCAGCTTTTGTTTCCACTCTGAATCAGGCAATACAATCTTCTCCACTTGAACTACTCCTTTGCGCTCGCCTTTGTCCGTAAACTCAACAATCTTAACCATCTTCGGCGTTGAAGTGTGGCCGCCGTCAGACTTTCCTCGTGCCAGGAGACCCACCGAAATACTTCCCAGGCCGAACAGGCCACCTACAAACATCCTGCGATTCATAGCTTTGATCTCCATTCCAAGCCCTCAGACAGCGCGGCTTTCTGCCAGTGTATTCGCAATTACCCGCCGATGGGTTACGCCCGCCCGCCGAATACAACAGACATTATGATGCCGTGAATCCCGAAAGGATGCCTTCGCCTGAGAGGCAGGATGCCATCCCATGAGCGCTAACTTAACGCAGGCGCCCCATCGAGCCGTCTATGCGTCATACGCGCATATCGTCATCGACTTTGCATCCAAGGCATGCGCCTCACCGTTCGGCGTCGAGGTCGAGGCGGCGTCCGTTTATCCGTTTCCGGCCCTCTCGCATTGGAAGCGCTGGAAGAAGCTAAGCGATTGCTGCTGGCGCGCGTCTGATTTCTCAACCTCCAAACGCCGAAATCCTACGACGCCGATACCGCGGGCGCTTCAGCCTCCGGTTCGGCTTTTATCGGCAGTTTCTTCTTGGCGGGTTCGGGCTTTTCGGTGTCTGCCGCTTTGGCGGGACTCTTCGGCTCTTTGCGGCGCAAGGGGTCCTGGGGTTTGTAACCGAGGCCGTTGGAGAGGATCTCCACCAGGGTCGCGAGGAGCTTCGTTCGGGCCCAGTATTTATCGTTGCCTTCGATCAACGACCAGGGGGCAGTTCGTGTACTGGTTTTCACCAGCATCTCCTCCACCGCTTCTTCGTAGGCATCCCACTTCTCCCGATTGCGCCAGTCCTCATCGGTGAGCTTCCAGGCCTTGTAGCCAATCTGCTTTCGCTCCTCGAAGCGCCTGAGCTGCTCCTCGCGAGAGATTTGAATCCAGAACTTCGCCACGATCGTGCCGTGCTCCCGCAACTGCCGCTCGAATGAGTTGATCTCCTTAAACGCGCGCTTCCACTCCTGCTCGCGAGCGAAACCTTCCACACGCTCGACGAGAACCCGCCCGTACCAGGAGCGGTCGAAGATGGCGATCTGGCCGCGCTCGGGAAGACGCCGCCAGAAGCGGTACAAATAATGCCGGGTCTTGTCTTCGCCCTGTGGCGCGCTGATTGGATAGACCGTGTAACCGCGCGGATCGATCTTTTCAGTAACGCGCTTAATGGCGCCGCCTTTGCCGGCAGCGTCCCAGCCTTCGAACACGAGAATGACGGGCCGCTTTTGGAGATAAACCTGGTTGCCGAGCTCGCGGAGTTGGATCTGACGGCGGGTCAACTCACGGACGTAGGACTCGCGATCGAGCGTTTGCGTCAGGTCGATAGTTTCGAGCATTAGAGTCCTCCTCCGTTCAAGGATTCCATGGCGGCGCGCAGATCTGCGTCCTGCAGCGCCTCAATAGCCTCAATTCTGGGCGGAGCATTTGCTCCCAGGCGGGATTCCATGGCGTCGATGATGGTTTCGAACACCTTCTTCCGGGCGTGCCACTTTGAGGTCGCCTCCACAATCGTCCAGGGCGCGAATTCCGATTCGGTTAATTCGAGCATTTCCTCGATCGCGATCAGGTATTGATCGTACTTCTTGTTGCGGTTCCAGTCGGTATCGGTGACGCGCCATGCTTTGAGGGGATCGGCCTCGATGGCTTGAAAGCGGCGCTTCTGCTCTTTCCGGCTGATGTGAAGGAAAAACTTGATGAAGATGGCGCCGTCATCGGCGAGCATGCGCTCGAACTCGACAATGTCGCGGTAGGCCTCCTTCCAGGACCTCTCTGGAACGGTCCCATCGATCCGTTCGTGGAGCACGCGACCATACCAGCTGTGGTCGAAGATCACCATTTCACCGCGGTTCGGAACCTTCAGCCAGAATCGCCACAGCCAGGGACGCTGCTGCTCGTAAGTTCTGGCGGCAGTGATGGGATAGAGCTTGAAACCACGCGGATCGAGACGCTGGGTCAACGCGGCAATTGTGGTTCCTTTGCCGGAAGCGTCCCAGCCCTCGAATACGATCACGGACGGGATGCCCTGATCCCAGCAGGCCTTCTCCAGGTGGTACAGACGTTCCTGCAAAGCGGGCTCAATGCGCTTGTACTCCTCGCGCGCGAGCTTTTTATCGAGGTTGATGTTTTCGAGCATAAGCTTGGTATCGCCTGATTGAAATGTACAGCACCTGCGAGGGAGGACGAAACCCTCGGAAGAGGATTTGCTGGGCGGCGGGGAGAGCTGGACGTTGGCGTCCCGCCCCACGCAGCACAATATCCTGCACCTTGACGTAGAGCTGTGGAGCTAAGGAGAACTTCGGCTAAAACGATGTCGATCTTTAGCAGGCTTGATGACGTGCTGGAAAAGGCCGAAATCCGCTTGCTGACGCGCGCGGTTGCTCTGAAAACAGGTGTTGTTGATCTGGGGACAGGCTCGCTGTGTCCACACGGCGTCGGGCTTCGGTGACGAGATACGGAGATGTGTGCGCGCCTTGGGACACAGGTGCCTGTCCCCGGTCGGCATCCGTTTTCATCATTGCGGGTGTGTGCACTCCGGCACTCATGCTGAGATCAGTGCTCCGGTGGTCTGCAGCAAGAGCGTTACTCTTCTTCGATTTTGCCGCTGATCTCTACTCTGTCCATGGCGAGGAACATCTTGACGTGAGGGTGCTGGCAGGCTTCCAGTTCGCTGACTGGGCCGAAGTAGATGGCTTCGCCCTTGTAGAGGAATACCACGTCGTCGGCGACTTTGCGCATCAGGTCCAGATCGTGAGTGACAACGATTGAGGTCAGGCTGAGCTGGCGTTTGAGCCGGAGCATGAGGCTGCTGAGGTCATCGCTCATGATCGGATCGACCATGGTCGTTGGTTCGTCATAGAGGATGCATTCGGGCTGCGCAGCCAGGGCTCGCGCAATCGCCACAGCGCGTTTGTAGCCCGTTGAAAGATCCGCCGGGTAGAGGTCGCGAAGATGCAGGAGGTCGACCATATCCAGCAGGCCATTCACGACATCTTCCTTGTTTTGTTCGTCGTAGTCCTCCCGCAGTTCCAGTGAAAAGAGGATGTTTTCGCCCACCGTCAAGGAATCAAACAGAGCGCCGGACTGAAACACCATGGTGACTTTCTTGCGAATATGGCGCAGTTCCGACTCCGGCATATGCGTGATATCCGTATTGGCGACAATCACTTGGCCGCTATCGGGCTTCAGGAATCCCATAATGTGGCCAAGACTGACCGACTTGCCGACGCCGCTCCGGCCGATGATGGCGAGCGTGTGACCCGGGTTGACGTAAAAGTTCACATCGACTAAAACGGGTCGATCGAACGTCTTACAGACTTGGCGGAACTCAATGTAGTGGGGAAACTCCTCGGTCATTGGATCTTTAGGGGCATGCGGACGTCATTTCCTGGCGGATCGGGCGGATGGCGGTGGGAGCGAGGACGATTCCGCAGCAACGGGTTGCGGGGCACCGGCAGGATCCAGAGCCTGAAGGAACTTGCGCCATTCCTCCGGGCGGTTTATGTTAGCAAGCTCAAAGGGGACATCAAAATAGGCGGGTACCAGGTGTCCCACGACGTTCAACACCTTCCGGTCGCCAGAGTCCAACGCGGACTGGATATGGGAAAGGCAGATTGGATGGTACACGCCACAGAGTGGATGGACTCTACCAGCGCCATCCCGCAGCAGGGTACAGGGAGCACTCTGGCGGATGGCCTGGGCCAAAAGGTCGGCCAGCGTGGCGGCCTGGATGCCTGGCAGATCGCAGGCGACGATCAGGTTATAGGGGGCGCTGGTCCTGGTGAGAGCTGCTTCAAGGCCGGCGAGTGGACCCTGGCCGGCGCGCAGATCTCCCCAGCACTCCCATCCAAGGGAACCATACCTGGCAGGTGGACCCAACAAGATCGCGGATCCCGCGACCCGCTGCACCAAGCCTGCGATGTGAGAAACCAACGGCGCATGAGGAGTAAACGAAAGCAGCGCTTTGTCCTGCCCCATGCGCGAACTGCGTCCTCCAACGAGGACGAATCCGGCCGTTCGCATGACAGAATGGTAGCATCGGAAAGTTTGAAATCCGGATATAATCGGAAGAACAAAGTGCGTCCATTCTGTTTTATTGTCGCGTGCGGCTTGCTTTGCGGCTCCCTGCTGGCCGGTGATGGCGGCGGCGTGAACGCAACGAGTTCGCGGCATACCGCTGCGCCCGGTTTGGTTTCCGTGGTGCGCGTTGGACGCGACGGGAGATTGGTTCGGGTGCTGGCGACAGCGCCAGTAGTTGCGAAGCCGCGCCCGAAACCAGAATTGCGCGCCGCCGCGACCTCTACGTCAGAAACGACTCCAGCCGCACCTTTGATTCCGGTGGTTCCCGGCATTCCGATTCTGGCGAACGCAACGCAAACGATCGAAACGTTGATTGAGGACGCGGCGAACCGATATCAAGTGGATCCACTGCTGGTGAAATCGGTGATGCAGGTAGAGAGCAATTTCAACCCGGCGGCCGTTTCGCCAAAAGGCGCGCAGGGCCTGATGCAACTGATTCCCGCAACGGCACTTCGCTTCGGCGTTACGGATCCATTCGACTCGAAACAGAACATCGAAGGCGGGGTCAAGTATTTGCGGTATTTGCAGGACCTGTTCCCCAGTGACCTGCGTCTCTCTCTGGCCGCCTACAACGCCGGAGAAGGCGCGGTGGCAAAATATGGCGCAGTGCCGCCGTACCGGGAGACGGTCGACTACGTTCAAAAGGTCCATCAGCGCTACTCGAACGCCAAAGGCAACGCCGTGGCGAAGATTGCGCCGATACTGGAGTTCGAAGCGCCCACAGAGCCACCCGTGCGGCATATCGAACAGGTCGTCGATTCGGAGGGGCGATTGTTCCTGCGCACTCGCTAACACCCAAGCATGCTCCGCCTCCCCCGCCGGATCAGACGAGTCGAACTTGCCGCAGCGCTCCTGCTGGCTGTGCCTGGCTGCTTTGCCCAAGCCACCGATTCGCGCATTGAAGCGATCCGTTTCTGGTCCTTCGGAGACGTCACCCGAATCGCGGTCGAGACGAAGGGCGAGTTCAAGATCCACACCGAACAAATCGATGGCCCACCGCGGCTGTTCTTCGACCTAAGCGGCATTAAAC
>JBAUOG010001134.1:0-8915 GCA_049579625.1 Bryobacteraceae bacterium | reverse complement strand
GCCAAACTGCACGTTGGCCGCACCGACGATTCCGATGCTAGGTGGGTGCGCAATTCCTGGCGGGTTCCCAGATTGGTTTGGCGACGGAGAGCAGATCTCAAAGAGATGTGGATTACCAGCACGCAGTCCTTTACCTTTCCTAAGCCGGACTGCAATCCCGACCATCCTTTGTCTGCCGAAGTGGCCAAGCACCCGCATGGATTTCGGATCGAGGCCAAGCAAACGAAAGATGCGCCCGAGTGGATCATGCAAACCCCGACATTTGAGATGGCAACGAAGGCTGGGCTTCTTGAGGTGAAGGATTCGGGCGAACCGCAACTCGAATGGAGAATTCCAGAGAGTGTTGAAGGCAATCCGGCCTACTGGCGAAGCTTCGCAGATGAGTTCTTGGATCTGCAACGCAGGCAAGATGCATTGTCGCCTTCCAAACGCCAAGGGAATGGGCTCGTAGCCTATAGCACGTCCGGAGGGGCGGAAGGCTCTGGCCTCTGGGAATTGCATTGCAGTCCATCACACATTCAGGAGGCCTTCGCGGAGATCGCGGCGAGGGGCTCCAAGGCATTAGGTGTCCCCAGTGTGGACCCGGTCAGTTGTTGGCTGAGTCAGACATGGCTCTACCTGCGCACCCGGAAGTACAAGCAGAAGTACACCTGCCGAACTGAAACGGGCGCGTGCATTTTGGGAGTGATCGAAGCTTCGGCAGCACTCTGCTCGAGATTGGCTCGCGATGTTGCTGAAATGAATGCAGCAGCGGCCGAGGGGGAAGAATCGCCAGGTGCACCGGTAACTTCCTCAATTCCCACGATGTTGCCCGCCCAAGAGAGACAAATACTTGAGGAGCATCGACAGCCAAAGAAACCAGCGAGGCGGAGCGCGAAGTACGAAATGATCGACGAGACGTTGCGCGAGATTGCGGATGCGTGTCCCAAGGACCATGCAGAGGTTTTCCGATTACTCGATGAGGGGAAAGTCGCAGTTCCCAATAGGAAGCCGTTCAAAGCCGCCGGCGGTTGGCTAAAGGGATTTCAGCGGGACCGCCACTCAGCGAGCGTGTGGCTCTCCCAGGCATGGGGCAAACTAAGGCTGCCCGCTTTCCCTCCTGGTCCTAAAAAGTAGTTTCAGAAACTATTATTGGCGACTTTTGGCAATTGCTTATAAGCCACTTACAATCAGGGACTTATGGGCATCATCCGAGTCACGTGCTACGACAGAGCTGGGACATTTCTGCACAAAACTCTATGATTCAATCAGAAACTGCCATTGAGCTTCTCCCCTCGCCCTGGGGTTATCGGGAGAGGCTACACCAGAGGAGTCTCCAAACAAGATGCTATTTGACGGTCAAGAGCTTCGCGAAGTCATTGCCCGAACTCCAAACGACATCGAACTTCTCAATGAGCACGGACGCCCTTGCCGACGCCTCTCCCAGACTGAAGCGCTGGCTTTGGACATGGATCAATTTGTTGGCGTCGGAAATCGGCGCCGTATTCGATTTCTGCGCAGTCGTTCGCAGAAGTTTGTGCTGAACGCCGGAAGCCACACAACGCAGCGACTGAAAGACGAGGCCGGGGTGAATATCGCTCCTCCATTGACGAGGGAGCACCGGCCTGTTCGGGGTAAGTAGAAGATGACGAAGCTAATTACGATTCCGAAGTTCGCGCAGGCGACCGGGCTGTCCTACCGGCTTTGTCTTCAGCTGGTTTGGGCCGGCCAGATTCCGTCCGTTCCCGTCGGGCACCGCCGACGGATCGACGTGCGTTGGGTGGAGCAATGGTTGGCGACCGGCGGTTATCGTTCTTCCGGACACGAATCGACCACACAACTCCTCGCTGCTGGTGATCCTAGGATTGTTGCCCGCTAGGATTAGCCGCTGGGCACACGGGCTTCCGTTCCAACCGGTATGAACGCAAACAGAGCTCTCGCCGACGAAAGTCGAGAGAGGATAGATGCGGCTGCGCGCACCGAATTTGAACTGCGCGCCAACCGCGCGTTCACTGACGCCGAATGGGCGGCGACCCGCGCCAGGCTTCTGGAATTCGTAGGTATCTTGCGGGACTGGAACCGAAATACGGCGGCGTCTCAAAGAGGTAATGTTGGGGTGCTATGCCAGCGAGAACACTAACAGAAATGCCCGCCTCCAAAGAAAGGGCCGTGCGCGCCACCCAAATTGTGCTGTATGCCAGGGTTTCCAGTAAGGATCAAGAGAAGGGTTTTAGCATCCCTGCGCAACTGCGGCTTTTGCGGGACTACGCGGCCAGCAAAGGCTTTGTGATTGCCCACGAGTTTACGGATGTCGAAACGGCGAAGGAGAGCGGCCGGACCAACTTTGGTCAGATGCTCGCCTACCTGAAAAAGCATCCGGCGACTTGCCGCACCATCCTGGTGGAGAAGACCGATCGCCTGTACCGCAATTTGAAAGACTGGGTAACGCTCGACGATCTTGCACTTGAGATTCACTTCGTTAAGGAAAACGAGACTGTCTCGCCGGATTCTAAGTCGTCGGAGAAGTTTGTTCATGGCATGAAAGTCCTGATGGCCAAAAACTACATCGACAACCTGTCCGAAGAGACCCGGAAGGGCATGACTGAAAAAGCCCGTGCGGGAATCTACCCTAGTTTTGCGCCAATCGGATACCGCAACGCCGTCGGGCCAAACGGGATGCGCGTAATTGTCTTGGATCCTGAGGCCGCGCCGATGATCCCCGAATTGTTCGAACGATTCTCGACGGGCAACTTTTCGCTCAAGACGCTGGTGAAGGAACTTAATGCTGAAGGCTGCAAGTTACGGGGTCGCAAGCTCTGCAGCAGTACCCTTCACCAAATTCTCAGGAAGCGTCTGTACACAGGCGATTTCGATTGGGACGGCACGACCTACGCCGGCGAGCACGAACCGCTGCTCACACGGGAAGTGTGGCAACGGGTCCAGGAACTACTAGACGCCCGCTCCGTAAACAAAACCCGGAAGGTGAAAAACGACTTCGCATTCACCGGTCTGGTCCACTGCGGCCACTGCGGCCGCCTGCTTGTCGGCGAACTCAAGAAAGGGAAATATGCCTACTTCCATTGCACCGGGAACCGGGGCAAGTGCCCGGAGCCCTACACCCGCCAGGAAGTCCTTACCCGCGAGTTCGCCAACGTCCTTCAGGAACTGGTCATCCCGCAGCAGATCCTCGATTGGATCGGTGACGCCGTGCTCGCCTCCGACCAGACCGAGCAGGCGGCCCGCGCCCAAAGCACCAGGAGCCTTCAGGCGAGGCACGATCAAATAAAGGCTCGAATCGAGACGATGTACTTGGACAAGCTCGACGGGCGCATTACCCAGGAGTTTTTCGACAAGCAATCGGCTACTTTGCGCCGCGAGCAGGACGGGCTGCAGCGGAAGGTCCAGGACATACAAAGGGCCACGCTAGCCCCAATCGACTACGCCGTCGACATGCTGCGCCTGACGAGCCGGGCGAGCGAGTTGTTCCTGCAGCAGCCAGCCGCCGAGCAGCGCCGATTGCTCCAGGTGGTTGTAGAAAAGGCGGCTTGGCAGGAGGGGGCGTTGCGGACGACCCTGTTCGAACCGTTCGAGATCTTGCGCCATTCGAACCAGGAAAGTTATAGAAAAGAAAAGGAGAACGGCGGGTCAGGCCGCGACTTAGGAATTTGGCTCCGCAGGTAGGATTCGAACCTACAACCCTTCGGTTAACAGCCGAAATACTTATAGCCGCCTCGCGGTGCAAACACAAGACTTAGAACGGCAAGAAACTGATTGTGGCCGAATTTGGGGGGACTTTGGGGGTAGTCCCTTAGCCAGCCCATTGAACTTCGCGAACCTGGAAGCGGCAATCACCAGATCGCCGCTTTTTGTAGTTGAAAATGGCGAGGCGAATCTATGAGTGGCCGACGCAACGTGAATGTAGATAACCCAACGATATGCCATCAGTGGAGCAGAAACTGGCCATTTCGCAGGGGGGCGAAGCGCCGGCAGGTGTCCGCCCGCCTGGATTCAGAACCGGCGCAGGGAGAGCAGCGGACGCGGAGGGAGGGTACATGTTGTGCTACTCGCAGCGCTGGAGCGAATGGGCGGGATCGAGGGCATTCCGGGGCGAAATCCTCGACGACAGTGCCCGGGCTCGCGGAATTAAGCGCGGTGGAGGAAGGGTTAGCTGAGCCTGATACCCACCACACGGAGCCACCCTGCTTATGAGGGCTTCGCAGGGATCGAAGCGGATGATCTCACGCGCGGCTTTCAACCAACTTCACGATTCGGTACCGTGCTGGCGGGCCACCGTGCTGGGGCTGGTCTGCACATACGTGCTGCCGGTTGGACTGATGATGGGCGGGGCCTTACGCGGCGGTGAGACGGAAGCGTGGCGCTCGGAAGTGCGCCCTAGGTCGTGATGACGATTACCTACTTACCCATGGCGGTTCTACGGAGTTAACGTAGCTTGGGCGGCACGCCGCCACTGGCGGCGGTGTTCTACCTGGTTGCGTCGGCACATTCGGCTCGGCGAGGAGCGAATGGAAGGAGCAAGCACATGACAGGTGAGGCGATAGAGGCAGGTCGAAACACATGGCCACGAGCGCCGGCGTGAAGCCTGGCTGCTGTAGCTGCGGTCGGTTAGATGTCCTTCCTGGATTCAAAACTGAGTAGCAGCGATTCCTGGATTCGCTTTCGGACGCCCTCGCGTGCTTTCCCAGTGCTGGTTGCTTTTTGAGAACCGATCCCGAGCTCATAGGCCAAGGCGATAACATCCTGATCGGGCAGACTGGAAATGAGCGACTCGAAGCCGACGTCGCCTCTCTCCTTCATGGCTGCGATTAAACTTTCGAAGTCCGCCATTAGGCCTTCCCGGTCTTTTGTCGATGGTGGGCGGGATTCGGACGAGGAAGGCCTTCGACTCGCCTCCTTCTTTGGCGCGTAGGCTGGAAACGTGGCTTTTAGGCGTTTCTCGATCCTTCCGAGGCCCGCGGTGAATGCCTGTAAGTCTCGCCTGAGAAGACTGATCTCATTGGCGAGTCGGTGTAACTCTTCTGATGGTGGCGTGAAGTCGCTAGGCATGAAGATACGATGTAATCTCTTCCCAAAGTTTCTTGAAGTCTGGAACGAAGGCGGTGGGAACGCCACCTGCCGTAACCGCTCGTTTAATTGCAACGCGGTCGTAGATCGGAGCGTCCAAGCACTCGACTCTTAGGCCGGCTTGCCTGGCGGCTTGCCTGCAAACGCGCTGAACTTCTCCCCAGTAAAACTGTGATTCATCGTCATCCCACCGCCATATGGTTTGGCTTTGTTCATAAAGACGGCGATCTTAGGAATTGGAAACGGCTCGATCCGAAGTTGGAGGGTGTTGAGGATGAGCGGAACGCCTCTGACTGCGTAAAAATCAGGGTTAACGGGGATGAGAATAAGGTCGCAGACGGACAGGATCGAATACGAAAGAAGCGTGAATGACGGAGGGCAATCAAACAGCGCGTACTGGTAGCCCGGAACATTCTTCGACCAGGCGATCTTGCCAAGAAGGTCTCGAATGAAGCCCTGCATCTTCATACGTTCAATCACGCCCAGTTCTAGCCAGTACAAATCCTCGACAGCCGGAACAAAATGGTACTTCTTGGTGATTTGGTAAATGAAATCATGATTGATGCCAAAGTCGAAAGCCCCGGGCGACGTGTAAGCCTCAATCGCCTTGAATATCGTCTTGCCCTTCTTCTCAGAGCGCTTAGACCATTCTAGGAATCGACCGTCTAGGCTCCCGTTGTCGTTGAGGGTTATGGCCTGGGTTAGCGACATCTGCGCATCAAGGTCGAACAGGAGGGTGTTGGCATCGGCGTAGGTGGAGATGAGGTCACCGAGACACCAGGTTACAGTTGTTTTTCCGACACCGCCTTTGAAGTTTATTGTGGCGATCGTTTTTGGTGGTTTCTCGTTCATGTGACTGGCCTGGCAGAATTCTTGTGAGATCCCGAGCATCATTGTACGCTTCCTCGTCCTATACCGCCGAAAAACGGGGTCAAATACCTCTGGCTCCGAGGAGGAGCAAGGGGGATTGAGGGCACTCAACACATAGTCGGGGCTGGCGGCCCGTCGGAAACCGCCTGGAGGGCAGCTGCCGGCGATTACTGAACTGCCGCCGATGCATTAGGGAGACCAACGCAACCTCGGCGGACGTGTCTTCACGCGCGCTTCTCTTCAGCAGCGTGCTGGCGCGCGGCAATTTCGTCGAGAGCGCGCCGCTTCGCTTCCATCCGAGGGTGAGAGTAACGCGACAGCATGGCGCGCGAGACATGCCCGGCGATGTCCATGATCACCTCGTCGCCCGCGCCCGACTCAGCGAGCTCCGTGATCAGAGTGTGGCGGTTGTCGTGCCACCGACTCTTGGTTCCCAGCTTTCTGGCGGCACAGTAAAAGGCGAACGACAAAGGAAAGTGTTGCACCAGCCGCTTAGCGACTATGATTTAAAAGAACAATGCGGCTGCAACTTGAATCTCAAAATATGTCGGATTTTGTTGCGCGAATGGAAGATGCACGGGCTTCTGGGACACTTGGCTCTGCCTTAAAGCAGATTGGGGATGAAACGTCCAGCGGCCAAGCTAGTCAATTAGCGGCGTTGTATAGGCGTTTCGACGGACAGCCGTTTATCAAGCCCGTGTTTCGTGCTGAACACGTGGAGGCCGTCGTGCGAGAAGCTATGTGGCCGCTTCGCCAGCCAGAGACTGTCTTGCCGGCATCCCTGCATAAACGCCAACGGGTCAAGCGGGATACTGGGGAGCTTCGAGACGATTGGGAGGTCGTCCGGCTGGAATCTGTTGAAGTTCTCTTGCGCCCAGATCAGGCGGTTTCTGCGGGTTACTGGGGAATAGGATTCGAACTTGACTCAGATGAAGATAATCGTCTTCTTGAAGAACATCTGTTGGGCGCTTGTATAAATCAACTTGTGCATATGTTGCGCGACCTTGAGCTAGTCGAACAGCAGTTCCGCCGAAGGCGCTACGAAAACCCCCACATTTTGCCGCCACGCGACAGCGCAGACTTCGAACAGTTGCTGATTGATATCTTGAACGAGTACGGTTGCGAGGCCCGTCACGCTCGTCTTGGGGAGGATCTGCTTGAGAAGACGGACCTTCGCGTGCACGTTCAGAATGCCAAGAGGAGAAAGGGAGCAAGGGTACAGATCACAACCACGATTGATCCGCTCTTTTATCAGAGCAAGTTAGCGGAAATCAATCGGCTGGAAGAAATTGTTATGCTGTCGCCAGCCTCGATTGCGCGCTTCGTAAATGAGACAGGAAAGGAATGGCAAACGTCCATTCTTCACAATTCGGGGACGCTGTTATTGGAGGAGAAAGCGGAAGAAATCCGTAGCAGCTTGGTCACGGCTCTGGACCATCGGCACATCAGCCCCTTGGGACCTTTTGTGGCCGTTCCAGAAAACCTCCGTAACGTTATCCGCGACTTCATTAGAGTGGAGGCGACCCGATCTACGGAAGCGCTGCGGGAGCGTGAAGTTGCGGATGGGAAAGTTAGACCATCAATGAGGCTTGCACGGCAAATCGTGAAGAGATCGTCGAAATCGTGACAAGCCGGACAAGCCAGTTCTCTTCCTGTGCAATTCCTCGTAATGTCAAAACGTCGAACCTTGCTGCCGATCTACTGAACTGTGTCTGATTGAGGAAGTATCAGAGCAGGCTCCCGCATCACTGCTTCCCTCTGACGCTTCTCATCGGCCGCGTGCTGGCGCGCGGCAATCTCGTCGAGAGCGCGCCGCTTCGCTTCCATCCGAGGGTGAGAGTAACGCGACAGCATGGCGCGCGAGACATGCCCGGCGATGTCCATAATCACCTCGTCGCCCGCACCCGACTCAGCGAGTTCCGTGATCAGAGTGTGGCGGTTGTCGTGCCACCGACCACTCACCCCAGCCTTCTGCCGGACCCTGGTCCAGGCAGTTTTGAACGACGTGATTGGACGGGTCGGATCATTAGGAAGAGGCTTCCCAAAAGCGAAGACAAACCATTCGGGCCGACACTCCCCGAAACTGCGGGTGTACCAGGCGGCATGCGCTTCGAGCGCAGCGATGGCCGTGACATTCAGAGGAATCACGCGCCCGGTGCCGGCATCAGTTTTCGACTTGCCGACCGTGAGCGTCTTCTTGTGGATCAAGTCGATCTGCTGCCACCTGATCTCGCGCAATTCCTTATCTCGGAGTCCGGTATTTAGATCCAATGCGAGGGCGGCGTACATCTGCGGCGTGCGTAGCTTTTGCGCCTCTTCCAGCATGCGCGCCTTTTCATCGCGGCTGAATGGGCGGCCGGGCGAAGGAGGCAGGGCCAGCCTTAACGCCTTATCGCGGCGCAGCGTCGCCCGAACCAAAGCGCCCTGCTCGCCGCATAACCGGATCAGCAACTGCACTTCGTCATTGATGGTCTTCGGGCTGGCTTTCCGACTTGCCGGGGAACTTTCGAATCAGCTTCGCCATTTCGACTGCGCCAAAAACATTCTCAATGTTCTCGATATCAAATGAGGACTTGACAAAAATGTTTTGAAGGTCTTCAACCGCGGCCACGACCTCATTCAGGTTGTTTCTAATCGTGCCATCGTTTCGCAAATCCTCGGCCGCGCTTAGGAAATTTGCCATTAGTGGCGCACCGGCGTGGCGTGAAGCCCCGGCGCCAAACATGAAAACGATTTCTGCCATTGCTTAAACCGCTGTTTCAGTCTTCGAATTGTCGCACAAAGCGGAAGCAATGTTTCACTTTTGCTGGGTTCCTGGCACGGTGCGTTATCGTCCCATATCGGAAGACAACTCAGCCCCCCAAAGGGCGCTTGGAATCCGTGGGCCACTCCTCCTATGAGAAGACGACACTAGCGACGGTAGGGTGCCTATCCCGCCGTGCCGTTTTCTCGTGTGATGCGCGTCGACCGCTCCTGCGCGGCTC
>JBAUOG010001133.1:0-10391 GCA_049579625.1 Bryobacteraceae bacterium | reverse complement strand
TGTACCAGCATTGCACGACCGCTGGATGCGTCGTTGCCAGCAAGTCCCCAAGCAACAACGCTTTTGATTTCATCATCGGCGGCGGTCTCGACATTCCTCTGAACGCGAGATTCGCCATCCGGCCAGCGCAGTTCGACTACATCCTGACCCGCTTCGGCAATGACTTCACGCACGGCAACAACAACCAGAGCAATTTCCGCTTCCAGGCCGGCATCGAATTCCGGATCCCGTAAACCGATCGGTCGTCATTAAGAAAACTGCAGGGACCTTGGGGAGGCAACCCTCCCCAAGGCCTGCTGTGTGCCGCGGCTAATCCTGTAATCAGCCGCGGCTCGCCTGAGCGAAAGGGTCGCAATGCACAAAGCAATCTGTGCCTTTGCGGCTTGGGCACTGGCCTGGCCAGGGGGGTCCGCCTGGGCGCAGACCACTCAACAGGAACTGCTTCAGAAGCTCGCCACCGTCAAGGAATCAGTCGCCCGCAACCAAGCCGCGTTAAGAGAGTTTACCTGGACTGAACGCACTGTCACGAGCGTGAAGGGCGAAGTCAGAAAAACCGAAGTCGCAACATGCCATTACCGGCCTGATGACCAGTTGGAGAGAATCCCGGTTAGCGAGTCGGCGCAGTCTCGGTCGGGCCTGAAGGCAAAAATCTTCGAAATGAAGAGCACCGCCCTGGAGGGCTATAACCAGCGATTGCTCGATCTTCTCAACCTATACTTACCTCCTTCCCCGAGGTTGATGACCACGGCTCACCAGGCCGGGAACGCCTCGCTGGGTCCATCTCCAGCCGGGACGATCACCTTGGATTTCAGGAACTACCTTGTATCGGGTGACTCGCTCATTTTCAACTTCGATTCCGCCACCAGGTCTCTCCGAAAAATCTTCGTCAACACGTATCTAGGCGACCCCAAGGATCCAGTCACGCTCTTCGCTGTTTTTGCCACGCTGCCGGACGGTACCAACTATGTTTCGTCCACCACTTTGAAGGAAAAGGCGAAGGGCATCGAGATCACTATTCAGAACACCAACTATCGAAGAACTGAGATGTAGGCAGACTAGAGGGGAGGTCGAGCATTCCGGTGCCTCCCGCACCGCTCCAAACCCGCCCTTGTCTCTTGACGAAGCACCCGTTCACTTGCCAAACTTTGACGAATACGCGGAGCCCTGGTTCGGTTCCACTCAAGCTGCATCCCCCATGTCGAGGCGAAACTAGCTAGATTAAAAAGAGGATCAACAACATGAAAAAACTCTTGATGTTTGCCTGCCTGGCGCTGCTCACCGTGGGTGTCGCCTCGGCACAGATTCTCACCTTTACTTCGAAGGCCCCTTTCTCCGTGGGCAACGGCAACCTTCCCGCCGGAACCTACCAGATTCAGAACGTCGGTGAGGATCTTATGACATTCCAGATTTCGAGTGCTTCCACCGGGCACGGCGTCATGTTCGAGGCGGACTCCACCGACACAACCCCGACAACCTCGGCTGTGACATTTTTGAAGTACGGCGACAAGCTCATTCTCAAGAGCTTTTCGGTCAACGGCGGGGGTGGGTACTTTATACCGATCTCTTTGCCCGAAAAACAGGCCAAGAAGAGCGGCGTCAAGCCGACCAAAGTAACCACACCGGCCAAGTAACGGCAACGCTGTCTCGGTTTCACTTCGGGTTTGAAAATGCGGGCCGGAGCAACCTCCGTCCTGAGTTGAAGGCTCCCGCGCATCGCGAAGCTCTATCTAAACTTCGTGCCTACCCACGAGTACTGCCACGCGGCGGACACGGTTTGATAATCGCCTCCGTACACGATGTAGGCGCCGTCGCTGTAGCTGAACTTCAAAGACTGATGCTTGCCGATGGGAATCGACGCCGTCGCGCCGATTCGCGAGTTGTTTTGGAAGCTTTTAAGATTGACTGCTCCATTTACGACGGAACGTCCTCCCACCCAGTAGTTGCCGTCAAGCGAGACCCAAAACCGCCGCCTCCAGTCATAGCTGAAGTGCCCTTCAAAGGCAGCCGTGGGCCGTTGCGACAGAGTGTAGTTGCCGGTGGGGTAAAACTGGCTGTTCTCGGTGAAGAACCAAACGGCGGCATAGGTGTCAAGGACCCATTTCCCCCAACGTTTGGATAAACCGATCTCCGGTTTAAATGCCCAGCGGTTGGAGCCCTGATTGATCAACCGGTGAGGATCGTACTGGCCGGTGGGAGCAACCAGTTTAAGACTGGCCCCAATAAGTGTCGTCTGATGCCACTTTACGAACTCCGGCGCCTTCATGGCGGGACCACCCTTCAGGTTGACCGCAAAGCGATAAACCGAATCGGCCAGGCCCGAACGATAGATCGACATCTGGGTGTTGAAAACGTTCCCGCTGAAATCGCCGGTCGCGTACGGCAACGAGCCTGTGATGTTGAATGAGCGGCCGAAGAAATCGCCGGAATAGTAATACGTAAAAACCTGGCTGTTGATTTGCCCCTTGCCGCCGGTGATGGGAATGGCGGGATCGAACAGAACATCCCCCGTGTTGAAGGAATACGTCAGTGTGATCGCGTTTCCATTCACGGGCGTGATCAAATACGCGCGAGGCGATAGGTCCTGGCCGCGGCAGACAGCAACGGCGAACAAGAATGCGCAAAGCGGCCGTAAAGCTCGCGAGTTGGACTTGTCCCGAATCAAAGCACCCCGATCAAAGCAACAGCAAGGCGGCAGCCGCGCCAGTTACGCTTTGCCACAAACCCTGTCGTTCAGTGTACGATGCTGAATGCGCGCAGGGCTTCAGATCCCCGGACGGAGAGAATTCTGGACACACAAATACCCGCCGACCTTACTTAGCCGGCGCTTCGACCGACTCGCCTGCAGCCAAGTCTAGTAGGGAGCCGCGACTACTCGATAGAAAACGCCATTGGCACCGTATGACGGTAAGAACCAAGTGTTGCCGCACAGGCTGTAGGTCACGCCTGACACCACAGGGGCCGCGCATCCTGCCGGCAGCGTCGCATAGACCGCACCCATTGTGTAGGTCACGCCTGCTACGTAGCCGGCGTTATAGGCGGCCGCGCTATTAGCCGAGCCCGTCGCCACACCCGCCGCGTAAGCGTTCGAAGTGGCAGCCGCTGTATTCGACGAAGCAATGGCAGCTCCTGCTGCCATCCCTACCGCAGCGCTAGTAACGGCAACTGCGCCAGCCGACCAGCCGCCGCAGTTGTAGCAGGAAGATCCGTAGTAATTTACAGTCGTTGGAGGGTGATAAGCGTATGAGCCGGCGGGATAGTAGCCGGTCGAGGTCGGCGGATGGTAGTACGATGAGCCGCCCGGCGTCGTTGTTACTGCGCCATAGCCCGCCTTGCCGGTGGTGGTGTCGCCGTACTCATTCGTGTGTGTTGAGTACCCGCCGTCAGCGCCTTGATAGTGCGTCGAACTGGTTCCATACGTACTGGTGTGCGTGGTGCCTTCTCCGTCCACGTGCGTCGTATTGCCGCCCGCAGCATTGGTGTGCTCGCTGCCATAACCCGTGGCGTGTGCCGAGCTTCCACCGTAGGCATTGTGCGACGCGCCCGCGCTGTATCCACCTGCGTGAGTCCAAGCTGAGGCTGGTCCGCAGGTCAGCACCATTGCTAGAAAATTCGCGATACCGATCTTCTTCATAAATTCTTCCTCGATCACTATTGTGGCTGAGTTTTTGGTGTCTTGGCCTTTGGTGGGGCCTTTGCTCCCGCCGGAACCGGCGCGCCGGGATGGGCAAACTTGATGTGCGTCGCGGTGGCGGCGGCCGGCGTCCCGAACACATCCGGGGAGATGTCAGGGTTGAGATTCCAATTGGAGAGCACCAGAATGTGGCGCTGTTGCAGCTTGTCATCCAGGTAAATCGCCCGGAGAATCCGCGGTAACTTGTCGTCGGCGCCGATCCAGGCCTGAATGAACACGCCATTGGTGACGTAGGCCACGATATCCGTCGTGGTTCCAGCTATCACATGAGATTGTCCCACGTAATAGGCGAGCGTCAGCCCATCCGAAAGGTCCTTATAGGGATCGGTCACGATGACGTCAGTGAACGGGTAATAGATGGCCGCCGTTTTGAAAGCTGCTTCCAGCGTGGCATCGATCGTGGGCGGAGCATCCGCCACCGCGATGAGGTTCTCTGTGGGGGCATAGGCCATCATGACCTTGCCGTCGTAATAGAACTCGGAGCGCGGGCCGTCGCCCGGTGTAATGACCCGCAGTTTGTTGGGGCGCACCATGGTGACGTTGGATTGCGTGACGTAGACCAGCGGCGGACCCTGGCGGGTCGGGCTCTCATAGCTGACGTCCGCCGTGAACGTCATGGACTTGGCGGCGGCAAGCACGGCGCTGGAGGCTTTTAGGATTTCGATCGCTTTCGGCTCCAGCGCGGGGGGCTCCGGGGCCTTAGGCTTCGTCGCAGCCTTCTTCGCCGGTGCGGGCTTTGGTGCTGCCTGTGGAGTTGACTGAGCGACTGCGGTCGAAACACTGATCAGGAAGACACCCAACGCGGCCAGCGTTGCCCGGCCCAGGGACATGTTAGAAATCATGAATTATTCTCGATTCGAAAGTCTTGGCCTCTCGTGATCCTTAGGGAATCATCCCGCAATCGAACATCTTGTTGGCAATCGGCGCGGCGATCTTATTGATGAACGCGGCGCGCATCTGCGGATCGGCCTTGAGCATCGCGACGGCTTTCTGCTCCTGTGCAGTCGGGGGCGTCTTCTGCTCCTTCTTAATCCAAAGCTGCTCGCACGTCGACGACTGGTATTTCTGAATCAGCTTGTTGGCTACAGCGTCCATTATCGGATACTGCGCGCTCGCCACCCCCAGGTAACCAAGGGTGAGAATGAGTCCGAAGAGTATCGTGCGTTTTGTCATAGGCTTATCCTTTAGGCCCCAAATCTCAGTTCCGGGGTCACTCAGCATTATGTCGCCTCCGAAAACCAAAAGCCACCCGGCGTCACAGCACGCCGTAATCGCTGGTAAACAAACACCGGACGACTGGCCACGGATTAGGGCAAGCGTATCGCGCATGTGCCGCCCGTGCTACTGTCGCTAGCGACAGGTCTGCCGTCGCCTCGAAATGCCGAAGCGCTATCCTACCCAAGTGCTTCCCTTGGCCCGACCTGCGACACTCATGGCCCTGGCTGTCTTCGCAGCCTCCTACCTGGCGATCTGGGTCAGGTCCCTGGCGCACCTCGCCAGCCGCGTACCTATTCCAACGCCGCTCACTTTGCTCACCGGCTTCGTCACCAACTTCTTCGACACCCTTGGCATTGGCTCTTTTGCCACTACCACGTCGATTTTCAAATTCACCCGCATGGTTCCGGATCGTCTCATCCCCGGCACGCTCAATGCCGGTCATACGCTGCCCGTCATCTTTCAGGCCTTCATCTACATCGCCGTGATCCAGGTGGACGTCACCACCTTGCTGCTCATGATCGCCGGCGCTGTCGTTGGCGCCTGGTTCGGCGCCGGCTGGGTGGCTGGATTGCCGAAACGCGGAGTTCAAATCGGCGTCGCCGTTGCTCTGTTGCTCGCCTTTGTGGCCTTGCTCATGCGTCAGCTCGACCTGTTCCCGGCCGGCGGCGATGCATTGGGCCTCACCGGCTACAAGCTGCTGTTTGCCGTCTTCGCGAACGCTGTGTTTGGCGCTATCAGTACGCTCGGTATTGGCTTCTATGCGCCCTGCATGACACTCGTCGGGCTGTTGGGAATGAATCCCGCCGCGGATTTCCCCATCATGATGGGTTCCGGAGCATTCCTGATGCCTGTGGCGAGTTCCCGCTTCGTGTTGCGCAACGCTTATTCGCCCCAAGTGGCGATCGGCCTCACCCTTGGCGGCCTTGTCGGCGTCCCTGTTGCGGCCTTCATCGTAAAGTCAATCCCTTTGACTGCGCTCCGATGGCTGGTCATGGTGGTGATCTTATACGCGGCCGTCGCCATGCTTCGCTCGGCGAGAGCAGAAAGCCGAACTATCCCCGCAACTGAACCGACGTATACCTAGTTCTCCTCACCTGAAAAACAATACGCCATGCGAATCACAAAAATCAGCGCCTACAAAATTGACCTGCCGCTTCACGAAGGCAGCTATAAATGGTCGGGCGGCAATTCCGTCGAGGTCTTCGATTCAACCGTCATCGCCGTGGAGACAGATGCCGGTGTCACCGGCTACGGCGAGGTCTGTCCGCTCGGATCGGCCTACTTGGCTGCCTACGCGAACGGCGCGCGCACAGGGTTGGCCGAACTCGCCCCGGATCTCTTGGGTCTTGACCCTACCGAGCTCGGCAGCCTGAACCGCCGCATGGATCAACTCATGCGCGGGCATCCTTATGTAAAATCAGCCGTCGACATGGCGTGCTGGGACATTCTCGGCAAGGTGGCCGGGCAGCCTGTGGTTACGCTAATGGGTGGCCGCAACGGCGCCGACTTTCCGTTGTATCGCGCCATCTCACAGGACACGCCACAAAACATGGCCGCCAATGTCGCCGGCTATCGCGCGCAGGGCTACACGAAGTTCCAACTGAAGGTCGGCGGCAATCCCGACGTGGATATCGAGCGGATTCACGCCGTTGCCAAGGAAATGCAACGGGGAGACGTTCTGGTGGCCGATGCCAACACCGGCTGGCGGCAGCATGAAGCGGTGCGCATCGCCGATGCCGTGCGCGACGTCGACGTTTACATCGAACAGCCTTGCCTCTCCTATGAAGAATGCTTGACCGTCCGCCGCCACACCAATCGGCCCTTTGTGCTCGACGAGGTTATTGATGACTTGGCTATGGTGCTGCGCGGCGTTTCGGACCAGGCAATGGACGTCATCAATTTGAAGATCTCCAAGGTGGGCGGCCTGACCAAGGCTCGCCAGATCCGCGATCTCTGCGTCTCACTCGGCATCGCTATGACCATTGAGGACACCTGGGGCGGTGACATCATCACGGCAGCGATTGCCCACCTCGCGCATAGTACGCCGCCCGAATTCCTGTTCACTGCCACCGACTTCAACAGCTACGTCACGGTCAGCATCGCCGAAGGAGCTCCGCAGCGCCAGCACGGCCGCCTGTCAGCATCTGCCGCCCCAGGCCTGGGCGTCATCCCACGCCCCGAAGTCCTGGGCGTGCCGGTGTTCTCTTTCACGAAGTAGATCGCAGTATCGATACGGCGATTCAGCGAACGAAGTGGAGATTCCCTGATTTTGCCTATGCGCTGTTAGATAATCTGATCAACGAGGATGCCATGAACGAAAGACGAACTTGGTTGCGCCGTGTTTGCGTTTGCTTGGTTGTCTCTGCCCTGGCCGCGGCTGTTGCGCCTATCAGCGGGCTTCGCTTGAATGCCCAGGAGGCTGCTCAACCGGACAACGTCATCCGCACAGAGACTCGTCTTGTTCTGGTCGATGCCGTCGTTACAGACAAGAAGGGCAACTACGTTCGCGATCTGACTGGCAAGGACTTTCGCGTCTGGGAGGACAACAAAGAGCAGACGGTGAAGACTTTCTCGTTTGGCTCCGACCCTGCCTCCCCGACCAACCTCCGCAACCGCTACATGGTTTTGTTCTTTGACAACGCGAGCATGGATGTTGGCCACCAGATGCAAGCCCGGCAGGCCGCTCTCAAATTCATCGATGCCAACGCCGGTCCCGACCGGCTGATGGCAATTGTGAATTATGGCGGCAACCTGCAGATTGCCCAGAACTTCACCACCGACGTCGACCGTCTGCGGAAGGTGGTGACCGGCGTAAAGATCCCAAGCGTCGACCCGTCGGGTGCCTCCACTCAATTCCAGTTAGGTTCGGCGTCAGGCGACTTCGCCGTGCGCGACGGCATCTACGCGCTTAGAGGCTTGGCGAAGAATCTCAGTGCGATACCTGGGCGAAAAACTCTGATCTGGTTCACGTCCGGCTTCCCCCTCAACCCGGAGATACAGTCCGAAATAACCGCGACTATCGACACCTGCAACAAAGCGAACGTCGCCATCTATCCGATTGACGCCCGCGGCTTGGTGGCGGGTGCCAGCCTGCGGCGAGGCTTCCCGGATGGTCCCCTCGACGATACCCCAGCCCTGTACGCCCGCCAGGCAGCCTTCGCCGATGGCGACGCGGGCGCCATGCGCGGCCACTTGCAGCTGGCCTCATTCATCACACCGGCATCCTCGCTCAACGCCAATTTTCAGGCGCATCCCGGCGGACCCCCGGCTAGTGCGCCTTCTGGCCCGCCGGCCGGCCAGACCGGCGGCGCTCATACAACTTCGCCGTCTACCCCAACCAGACCGGGTGCGGGCAAAACGCCCAGCCCCGGAACCGGTAACACGACCACGGGACCACGAGGCGGCAGCTCTACCACCAATCAGCCATACAATCAGCAGTATTCAAATAACCCTCTGAATCAGGCCAGGTCGATTATTCTTCCTCAGTTCCCCCCAAGCGCCACTGACAATCAGCAAGTCATGTATCAACTCGCCCAGGGCACCGGAGGATTTGTCATCCTCAACACCAACGATCTGTTGGGTGGCATGGATAAGATTGCCAAGGAGCAGAACGAATACTACATCCTTGGCTACACACCGGCCGAGTCCGACGAGGGAACCTGTCACTCCCTTAAAGTGAAGGTTGATCGCGGTGGCGAAAACGTTCGTGCGCGCACCGGCTACTGCAACGTGAAAGCCGTCGACTACCTCGCCGGAAAGTCGTCCGAAAAAGATCTCGAGAATCGAGTCGCGGGTACCGCTCCCGGCAATGTAAACGCCTCGATTCAGGCGCCGTTCTTCTACACTTCGCCCAATACCGCCCGCGTCAATGTGGCTATGGAAATCCCGTCCGACTCCCTGAAATTCCAGAAGGAAAAAGGCAATAAGCTGCACTCTGAAATGAATGTCTTGGGCGTTGCCTACAAGGCCGACGGAAGCGTAGCCGCTAAGTTCAGCGACACCGTCAAGTTCGATCTGGACAAGAAAGAACTTGAATCCTTTCATGAAAAGCCGATCCACTACGAGAAGCAGTTTGAGATGGCCTCCGGCCAGTACAACCTCAAGGTCGCCTTCAATGGCGGAGGCGAACAGTTCGGTAAGTTGGAAGCGCCACTGAAGATCGATCCGTTTGCCACGGGCCAGTTCAGCATGAGCAGCCTCACGTTGAGTAAGGAGATTCATCCGGTTTCTGAGATGACCCAGGGGCTGGACGCCGCGCTGTTGGAAGACCAGGTCCCGCTCGTCATCGGTACCGCGCAAGTCATTCCGGCCGGTACGAATCACTTTAAGAGGACTGACAAGGCGCTGGTTCTTTATGGCGAGATCTATGAGCCCAAGATGGTCGGCGCGGATCCTCAGAAGCCGCCCGCCGTTGCCATTCAAATGAAAGTGACTGATCGGAAGACGGCTGAGGTGAAACTGGATTCCGGCCTGATGCGGATACCGGTTAAACTCGACAATGCCGTTGTTCCCTTCGCTTTGCAGATTCCGCCCGACAAACTGACCGCGGGTGCTTATCGGCTCGAAGTGAAGGGTGTGGATTCGCTCAACCAAAGCTACACCCGCACCATCGACTTCGACTGGGATTAGCTTTCAGCACCGCGCGCGGACCGAAACGGAGCCGTGACCGTAAGGGAGCGTGAGCAAGCATCGGAAACCCGATAACGACGGAGCGAAACTTTCCGGCTTTTTCAGAGCAAGCGCGCGGACCGAAACGGAGCCGTGACCGTAAGGGAGCGAGCGCAAAGCATCGGAAACCCTATAACGACGGAGCGAAACTTTCCGGGGCTTTTTCAGAGCAACCGCGCGCGTCAAGCAAGAGGACTCTGCCGGCTCATTGCCCGCCAGATGTAGCAGGTGCGAGAGGACGTCGCCTCACGTGTTCAGATGGTGGCATGCTCACGATTCGCGCCGCCACAGCCTCTGATGTAACCCTGATTCTCTCTTTTGTACGCGAACTGGCTGAATACGAGAGAGCCCCCGACGCCGTCCGGGCCACGGAGGCCGACTTCTTGCGCGACGGCTTCGGCCACACGCCTCGTTTTGAATGCATCATTGCAGAGTGGAATGGCGAGCCCGCCGGGTTTGCTCTCTTCTTCTATAGCTACTCCACTTGGGACGGCCGCGCCGGTATTTATCTTGAAGACTTGTTTGTCCGTCCAGCCCAACGGGGGAAGGGAATTGGCAAGGCCCTTTTTCAGCGCCTTGCCCAGCGGGCTGAGGACGAGGGTCTCACCCGGATTGGCTGGCAGGTTCTCGATTGGAACATTCCTTCCATCGAGTTTTATGAGTCTCTAGGAGCTACCTATGCAAGCGGGTGGCTGAAAATGAAACTCACCGGCGATGCCTTCAAAGCCATCGCCGCGCAGTCCAACACATCGTTCGTGGATCGCGACCTGATTGAAGACAAAAGTGGCTAACCGCAAGGGCCGGACGCGCCCGG
>JBAUOG010001132.1:0-2869 GCA_049579625.1 Bryobacteraceae bacterium | reverse complement strand
GATCGGAAGACCCCAGACGTGCAACTGGCCGTTCCGGGCGGAGAGAACCATGCGCCCGTCCAACGCGGCCGAAATGCGGTTGGGTTCGTCCGTGACTGAGGTGACTTTCTGTGGAGTCCCTGTGATTCTGGTTCCGTCGACGGAAACGGGAACGGCGGAGACAACGAATGCGTCGGCGACCCGCCTCCAGGTGAGCAGCCGTTGGGGATTGGCGAGCCACTGATCGATGATGTTTTCCTCGGGGCGTATGTCGTGATTGCGTTTCAGGTCCTTTCCGTCGGCGGAAGAAACCCAGACGGCAGCAACGCGCCGGCTTTCCGATTCAAAGAGGACCCGGCTGCCATCCGGCGACCAGACCGCATCATACTGGTACTCAGTCCCTGCACCGATTTGCTTGGGCGGACCACCCGAAAGAGGCCAAACGAAAAGCTTGTTGCTGAGTCTGGGTGCATCCCTGTCTGTATAGATCCCGTACATCAGACGACGGCCGTCCGGAGAGAAGCGGGGGCGGCGGCCCTCGTGCACCAACTCTCGCGTCTCGCCCCCGAGCGCCGACACCACATAGATGCCTCCTCCCTCCCGCTCCGAACGAAAGGCGATCTGAGTACTGTCTGCGGAAAAGGTCGGGTCGTAGTCGTCCGCCGGGTCGTCCGTGAGGCGAATCGCGGCTCCACCATCGACCTGCTGGACCCAGATGTCAAAGTTAACCCGATCTGCCCGGTTGCTCGAGTAGGCCACCAGCTTGCCATCAGGAGAAAAGGCGGCATCAGAGGTGAAACTCGCGTCGTTTGTTATGCGCCGCAGTGAGAACTCCGTTGGCGCAGACGGTTTGGACAAACGCACGTCAAACCAGTAAAGGCAGCCTGCCGCTAGAGCAGCTATCACTAGAACCGCCCATTTCAACCAAGGCGTGCGTTTGGTTTGCACATCGCGCTTCGGTGACGGCGATAAAGAGTTCAGTGCAAAGCCCAGGTCCGCGGCTGACTGGAACCTGCCCGCCGGATGCTTCTCGATACACCGGCGCACAATGCGATCCAGCGCGGGCGGCGAGGCTGGCGGCAACGCCGGCGGCTCGTCCTTTAGGATCGAGTTCATTACCTCAACTGAAGATCCGCCGGTGAAGGCCCGTTTGCCCGACGCCATCTCGTACAGAATCACGCCCAGGCTGAAGATGTCCGAGCGGGCATCCGTCGACTCGCCCTGCACCTGCTCAGGCGACATGTAGCCGGGAGTGCCCATGATTATGCCCGGATGGCTGGCTTCCATCGTTGTGCTGTCGACCCCGTGAGGGTGATCCTGGCGCGCCAGTCCGAAGTCGAGGATCTTCACGCGCCCGTCGCGGTTCAGCATGATGTTGCCCGGCTTCAGATCGCGATGGATAACCCCGGCGCTATGCGCGGCGGCGAGACCGTCAGCGATCTGCGTACTTACGTCGACCAGCTTCTGAAGCGGGAGCGGCCCGCGTTGGATGACTTGGGCCAGCGTCTCGCCCTCCACTAATTCGGAGACGATGAACGCCACGCCGCCTTCGGTGCCGATGTCGTAGACGCTGACGATGTTGGGGTGGTTCAGTGCGCTGGCGGCTCGCGCCTCACGCTCGAAGCGGGCGACGCGGTCGCGATCGCCGGCAAAACCGGGCGGCAGCGCCTTGATGGCGACATCGCGTTTCAAGCGCAGGTCGCTTGCGCGGTAGACCTCGCCCATGCCCCCTCGGCCGATCAGCGCCACGATTTGAAAATTGCCGAGTTTGTCGCCCGGCTTCAACGCAGGCGGACTTTCGCCGATGGAAGACAGCAGCGAACCATCCAGCAGCGGGTCGCGGGAGTCAGCGGCCTTCAGCAGAGACTCGACCTCGGTGCGCAACGCGTGGTCGCCGGGACATGCTTGCCGCAGAAAGTCAGCGCGCTGATCGACTGGCAACCGCTGTGCGGCGTCGAACAACGCTTCGACTTGTTTCCAGCGCTCAACTTGCACTGCGGGCCTCGCGGGCCAGTTCACGTTTCAACCACGTCCTGGCTAAACCCCACTCACTGATGATTGTATTGTTGCGCACCCTGCAGCTTGATGCGGATGTTGACGGACAACAGCCAAGGCACCAGCAACACTACTCGTGGTCTGGCGATGAGAAAGGGCGGCCGAATTCGGAACGATATTTTGTGTTATCGGAAGGCAACCGAGCGAGGGCTCGGTCTGGTCGGGCTCGATCATTTGTTGTGCCACTTCGACGGCAACCGACTCGCTCATGTGGATTGATTCCGACGGGTTGGGCAACTGCTTAGGCGCTGCAACTAGGGATTTCCCCAGTTGTTCATGTCGGTGGGCCGGTGTCAGAGTGGCTGATGCCAAGTGATAAGGCGCGGCAAGGCGTTGTCTTTTTCCAATGCGCAGAGCCCGACGGCCCAGCGAGTTGGCTTGAAAGCGCGCCGAAGTCAGTGATGAAGGAATGAAAGATTGAGGAGCGCGTTTATGAGATTCAAGACCATCGCATCAACTGTTATCGCCGTCCTGCTTGTCGCTGGCGGATCCATCGCACAGGACAAGAACGAAGAAGACCGCCAAAAGATCAGCAAGATGGCGGCCCAGACGCTGCAGGACTTGTGCAAATTGCAGCCAGCCGCGAAGACGGCCGTTCAGAACTCGGCCGGATACGCTGTGTTCAACAACACGGGGGCGAACCTTCTACTGTTGAGCACGGCGCGTGGTGCAGGCGTTGCCGTCAACTCCAACACTAAGCAGGAAACTTTCATGAAGATGGCTTCAGCTGGTGGCGGCCTGGGGATCGGCGTGAAGGATTATCGGGTCATCTTTATCTTCGAGAACGCGAAGGCGCTAGACGGTTTTATCAACTCCGGTTGGTCCTGCTCGGCGC
>JBAUOG010001131.1:0-4051 GCA_049579625.1 Bryobacteraceae bacterium | reverse complement strand
CTTCCAATCCACGTGGTAGTAGACATTGGAAACCCGCCGCCGCCCCTCATTGGTGATCGTGATGCGGCATGACTTGCGAAACGGCATCGGCCAATAGCTGTTTCGCGCCCGGCCACTGGAGGCGTTACGCACCATGATCGAATTGACAGGCCGCTCTTGCCCGTGGCCCACACCGAAGAAATCACCCACCGGCGCATCCACGCTCGCCGTGGTGCTGCCGTCGTAGTACACGCGGAAGCGTAACAGCCGCGGCCAGCCATACTCGTTGGCGGCAATCGTCAGCCAGATGTGGGTCACCACCCCGGGGCCCTGCAAGTCGGCCAATACTAACGTCTCGCCCGGAATCGGGCGTTTACTATCGTCGTTGCTGGCCGGGTCGACGTTGTTGCTCGATACGCGGTGCGCCGAGAAGTCTTTCAGCCGCGCCAGATCGAGTGGGTCGGAATCTGACGGCAGTTGCCGCGCGTACAAGCCCAAGGCGGCAAGCGCCATCAGGCCAAGAAGGATCGTCGAACGTTTCATGAGCTTGAGGCTTGCGGTGTATAGTAAGTTGCCCGCACCGGGACCGCGCCTTACACCGCGTCCGAAATCGACGGCAGCGGGAAATCGGTGGCGACCAGTGGAGGCGCGATCATCAGCCCACCCTCCAGGCCGCGTACCCGAATTGGATTCCCCAGCTTCTTCGTGTTCTGCAGCAGTCGCACCGGGCTCTCCAGGAAACGCAGGTTCATTACAGGGGTGGTGATCTTGCCGTTCTCGATTAGAAACACGCCGTCGCGCGTGAGGCCGGTCTGTTGCAGCGTCTTGGGATTCACGAAGCGGATGTACCAGAAGTGAGTGATCAGCAAGCCGCGCTCGACTGAGGAGATGAGCGCTTCAAGCGACGCATCGCCGCCTTCCATTTGCAGGCTGGAATCGCCACCGAAGAACCGGCCGCCCACCCCGGGCGTCGGTTGTTTGCCAGTCTTAGACGCCCAATAGCGATCGTAGGACAAGTTTGCAACCACGCCCTTATCGATCCAGGTCATGCTGTGAGTCGGCGCTAGCTCGGTCGTCCACGGTAGCGAGGTCTGACGTGGATCGAAGGGATCGCTGCGCAGCGTGATGTAGTCGGGGAACAACTTCTCACCCACCAGCGTGCCGCCGCCCTTCTTGCTGAGGAAGGTCCGGCCTTCATCCGTATTGCGGGCCGAGAAACCGGATTGGATCAGCCGGATCAAGTCGCCAGCGGCCGTGGGCTCCAGCACCACCGTGTAGTTGCCGGGATCAATCCGCAGAGGATTCTTCCATCGCAAGCACTTCTCGCTGGCCGTTGCCGCGAGCTTTGCACTGTCGATTCCGGAGAGCTTCACCGACGGCTGCCCGGCCCAACCGGAGCTTGATCCATCCTTCATGCGGATGGTGGTGGTCAGTTGCGAATCGGCGGACTGGTCGAACCCGAACAGACCCGATTTGTTCGCCACGGCGGTCACCCGCGTTGTTCTTTCAATCAGCCCCGCCGCAACCAGGTTCTGCTTCGTCGCCACGTCGATGATCGTCTTCACGTGTGGGATCATCTCCGGTGCCCGTGCCTTGGCGGTGGCCTCGTCGAAGCTGGGGGTTTTCTTGTATTCCTGGGACCCGAGCGGCGGCAAGTGTTCCGGATTCGCCGGCGAGATGGCGGCCAGTTCTTCGGCCTTCACGACAGCCTTTCGCAGTGAGGCGTCATCCAATTCGTCCACCGAGTAGACGCCGGTTCGCGAGTCGCGGGTCACGGCGATGGTCACGTTTTGGCGCAGGCCGAGCGCCGCCGTCGTGATGCCGTTATTAGCGAACCGCGTGTAAGCCTGCTCGGAGGCGGTGACCGTTACCTGACACTCCGGGAAGGTTGAGAGCTTGACTACTTTCTGCGCCAGTTGTTGAGCTTCGTCGGATGTAAACATGGTTCAATCCGTCACCAGAACGTTGATCTGGCGAAAGCGCGATGGCGAGCAGCCGTGACTGATCGAATTGATCTGGGTTGGCTCGCCTTTGGCATCGCCGGTGGTTCCGTATTGCTGCCAGTACGCCGGTCCGGCGATGCCGTCGCAGGCCTGCCAGAAATCAGGCGTCCGCGCCTGGTACGCCACCGATGAGATCATTTTGCCTTTCTTGCCGCCTTTGATTTCCCAGAACGCATCGCCGCCGAATTGGAAGTTGTAACGCTGCTGGTCAATGGAGTAACTGCCTCGTCCGTCGATGAGGACCCCATCGTCAACGCCGGCGATCAGACCTTCGAGCGTGCTCTCTTGTGGGCCAGCTTTCAACCACACGTTCGGCATGCGCTGGAACGGGACAGTGGCCCAGGAATCGGCCTGGCTGCATCCGTGCGAATCCTTGTCGCCCACCAGGTGCGCCTGCTCGCGCGTGGTCTGGTAGTTGCGGAAGATGCCTTCTTCAATGATGGTGAACTGCGACGTCTTCACACCATCGTCGTCATATCCAACTGTCCCAAGCGCCTTCGGAGACGTCCGATCGCCAATGAACGTGCAGTTCGGGCTGGCGATGCGCTTGCCGATCTTGTCCATGGTGATGTAGCTGGTGCCGGCGTAGTTGGCCTCATAGCCCAGCGCACGATCCAACTCGGTGGGATGAGCCACGCTTTCGTGGATGGTGAGCATCAGGTGGTTCGGCATCAGGATGAGGTCCTTCTTGCCGGCCGTAACCGGCGGAGCGGAAAGATGCTCCACCACTTCCTCGCGGATGCGCTGCGCATTCTCGCCGAAGTTCATTTGCGGCACGTATTCCCATCCCGCCGACGCATTGGTCGGCACGTAGCTGCGGCTGCGCGAAATGCCGGCCTTACGATCCACGGCCGTGGCATCGAGGTTGCCGTAGATCTGAAGAATGAGCTGCTGGATGGACGAGCCTTCCGTCGAGGCGAAGTACTTGTCTTCGCTGCGCACATTGAGCGCGGCCACGCTGCCGAACACCCGGTTGTTTTTCTTCACCTCTTCCGCCGCATTCTGAAGCAGCTCCAGTTTCTCGGCGACCTCGACCGCGAATGGGTCCTTCTCATGAGGCGTGTCCCACCGCTCGCGGTAGGCCTTCACCGGGCACAACTGCACAGGCGACGGCTGTATGGTCGCGTTCGCTTTCGCAATGATCACCGCTTCGCCTGTCACCCGCGCAATCTCTTCCTTCGTCACCAGCGGTGATGAAGCGAAGCCCCAGGCGCCGTTCACGATCACCCGTACGCCAAATCCAAAGCTCGAGCTTTCCGATACGTTCGGCACCGCCAGCGTCTTGCCGGTATCGCGGTCGGGTGAAAGCCGCAGGGCGATCTGCTGATTGCGCAGGCGAACGATTCGGATGTCGCAATAGGTCGCTCGATACTTCTTCGCTTCCGCCAGCGCCACGGCGCCCAGCTTCTCGAGGTCGGGCGAGGGAGCGCGTGAGTCTTTCGGCGTCGAAAACAGGTCGCCGGCGAAAGCCATCGCGGAGGCCGTGGTCGCCATAAACTGACGTCGGGTAAGCATAGATATAAGCCGGAAGTTTAGCATGCCGTTATTCATCCTTATCTCCTGAGCACGAGCGCTTCGCAGGACAAGCGCCGCGTCATTCCGGCTGTGTTAGGTTGGTTCCACTCAGCGCACATCTGCGCAAAGGAGATCCACATGACCACGCAAGAAGTTGCGGACCAGCTTGTCAAACTTTGCTCCGCCGGCAAGTTCGAAGAAGCTACCAAAACCCTCTACGCCCACGATATCGTCAGCATCGAGCCGTTTGCCCCTCCCGGCCAGTCAGCCGAGACGAAGGGCCTTCCCGGCGTGATCGCCAAGGGCGAATGGTGGGCCGCGAACCACGAAGTCCACTCGTCCGTCGTCGAAGGGCCGCTCATCGCGGGTGCGCATTTTGCGGTGACGTTCAAAATGGACGCCACCTTTAAGCCGGAATCCCGACGTTTCAAGATGCAAGAGATCGCCGTCTATAAGGTCCACGACGGTAAGATCGTGCATGAACAGTTCTTCTACAGCACGTAGCGGCTCCAGTTGTCCGGCTGGGCTGGCGAAAAAACGAAGCCAGCCCAGCC
>JBAUOG010001130.1:0-3362 GCA_049579625.1 Bryobacteraceae bacterium | reverse complement strand
GGACAGGTACGAACTACAATGGCAGTACTTCGATGCGAGCAAAGTAGAGATAGATCCCGAACCCGATCCTAAACCGAACCTGCGTAACACCCCTGGCAAAATCACGATCAACCCCAAGACCGCGACGACGTACACCATGACTGTAACGGGCGGATTGGGCGGAAAACTGGTGCGAACCTGCACGGTGAACCTAAAGCCCACTCGCTGCATGCTGGACGCGCCACCGGAAGTGGACAAGACCTCCAAGACGTTCCCGATCAAGTGGAGCGTGGAGAATGCCAAGACGGCGACGATGCAGACGATCGTGAACGGAAAACCGGCAGGCGATCCGGTTCCGCTGGATGTGGATGATGGCGACACGTCGGCCACGATCGATCAACCGACTCCCAAAGAAAGCACCGAATACGTGATCACGGTGACCGGTCCGGGTGGGGCAAAATCCACGTGCCGGGCCTGCGTCACGATACGGGCCGGGAAAGGGAAGACTCTTCCCATTCAACCCGCGACCCAACAGAAGGACATGTGGTGCTGGCTCACGGTGGGAGAGATGGTCTTCACTTACTACAAGGTGCGGAACCTGAATCCCAACGGCTTCTACCAGTGCGGCATTATCGGCGTGCTACTGCCGCATTTATGCGGTCTGGACTGCACCAAGTGTGCAGCGCTCGGCGGCGGCATGGGCATGCGGCAATTCATTACCGACATGCTGAAGAAATATCCGCCGGCCGCGAACTCGCCACCCATTAACTCCGACTTCGTGATCAAGAAGCGCCCGTTGACGGCACAGCAAGTCAAGGACGAGATTGATGCAAACAGGCCGGTGATCGCCGGCATCTCCACCAGCGGGCAGCTTAAGTATCCGCCCGAACATGTCGCTCTGATTGTGGGTTACGAAGAAGTAGATGGCAAGCTTCGCTTGCGCGTCAACGACCCTTATCCTTTCGGGATCAACGACCCTTACCTGAAAGCCGGCGCACAAAAAAACTGCGGCGGCAGCTATTACATCGATTACGAGACATTCTGCAATAAGATGGCGTGGGATGCGGCGTGGTGGCACATCCAGCCAGGCAAGTAACGGCGAATGGCGCAGAATATGAGCGCAGACCAGGAATCAGGAGGGAGTGAGGCCGCCCGGCTCTCTTACGGTTTCCTGGTTTGAATATCGATCGCGCCTTTGAAACGAGCGCCATCTTCGATCACGATGCCAGGAGTCCGCACGTCCCCTACCAGTTCAGCATTGCTGTGGACCAGGACCCTTTCACCCGCTTCGATATTGCCGTGAACGATACCGGAAACGACGACCTCCCGCGCTGTGATGCCCCGGGAATCGAGCGTGCCGTTGGGTCCGATCGTCAAGCGCGCGCCGGGCATGTTCACGAATCCGCGGATGTTGCCATCCGTGGTGAAATCTTCACCGCTGGCGATGTCGCCAATGATGGTTACGCTTTTGCCCAAAACGGTTGCGCTGACCTTCTGTGGTGGATCGACCCGAGTCTGCGGTCGAGCCGGGCCCATAATGCGATCCATAGGCGAGGCAGAGTTAACTGCCGTTTCATCTCTCTCTTTTTGACCCAACATGTATAAGTGCTCCCTTAAGATAATGGAGCCGGGGATTACTTCTGCCCGGCAGTATTAACAAATGCGCGCTATCGAAGGACGAAATCGCGGTTTTTATCGCGAGTAGTTATTAACGTACGTGTCAGAAGGAAAGCCGGAAGCCAATAGTCGCTGCCGAAGCTGGTTGGCCGCATCCCGGTCCATGGTCCCGCCGACCACAACCAAAACGGGCGGATGATCAGCCGGGGAGAACACCGCAGCATGCAGGTCGGGCCACCGCCGGTTCAGGGCGGCTGCTTTATGCTCGGCCTCCGCCGCGGTCGAATACGTGTAGACCACGACGCGCCATATCGTTCGCTGCCGCGCACGCGCCGGAGACTCGGCAAGCCTTGGCTGCGCCGCAGGCGGAGTGAACGGACTGACCTTCCCGCTTATCGGAGCCGGGTTGGGCGCAGCCGGCACCGGCCGGGCCGGCTTGATCACTTGACTGGCGGCAGGGGTTGGCGGAGCGGCCGGTATTGTCGCGCGGGATGTCTTTGCGAACCATGCGACCGACAGCAGTAATATGGCAACCGCTGCCACGGCAATCTTCCACCAAGCGGCTCGGTTCACCGTGGGCAACAGCGTTGCCGAGTTGAGGGGCGCTGCCAGGCGTGCAACTACCGCGGGTTCATTTCTGCCGTTTCCTAACGCACCCTCGATGGCACGCGGCATCCACCTTCGGCTGAGATCGGGCGCGAGGCAATTCGGCAGGATCCTGGCGAAAGGCTGGGGAAGGGCCAGCATGGCGGGGTCGTCCGCTGCGGCGGGCAACCGGCGAGTTAACGCCTGGTAGAGAATCGAACCAAGCGCCCAGACATCGCTCGCGGGTGAGCGCCCAGACGTGGCAACTTCGGGAGCATCATATGGCCCGGGCTGAGGTCGTATGGCGCGACCATCGGCAATCGGCATCAGGTGATCGCTTATGAGTTTGATGGCATCGCCGACCGCGACAATCGCCGAAGGCTCGAGCGAGCCTTGCAGGAGCCCTTTGCCGTGTAGAAGACCGAGAGCGCGCGCGGAGGCCTCCAGCAGTTCTCGAGCTTCGCTTTCGGTCAGGCTGCGTTCCTCCAGAACGCAATCCAGGCTCTCGTCCACATAATCGGTAACCGCATACACAACTCGCAGGCCTCCCAGGCTAGTCTGCCCGGTTGCATAGACGCGGACCACATTCGGATGCTGAAGGCCGTGCGCGATCCTCCAACTCGAACCCAGCCACTGGGCATCGCTGGATGCGGCAGAGACCAGCTTGACCGTCACGCGTTGATGTTCCCCGCCCTCGAGCTCACTCAGGAATATGGCGCCCGACTGAAACCTACCTACGTGCTTGTTTAATGGAAACCGGCCATCCAGCAGTTGCTCTTCGAACTGACTCCAATACTGTGTCGCCGGTGCTGCGCTGAATCTCGCGGCAGAAGTTTGCGGCGTGGAATTCGTCGGCATTATCGCACCCTGCCGCGGGTGTCTGGGTGGCTCTGAGGAAGACACCGCGATGCAGGGAATGGAAGCTCCGCGTCGGGGTTGTGCCGCTTCAACCGCGCGTCGGAGCTCAGTGTGATTGCCTGAAGCGAGAAGGGCATATCTCACTAGACACTGCTTTTGGGCGAACTGTTTCTCGCTGATTAACCGCCCTAATCAATTCGCTCAGTGACGTCGCGGAAGTCGTCGCTGGGCATTTCCAAGACCGTCGCGTCACCAGGCACGGTGAATCGGATGGTGTCTTGGCCGGTTGGCTTCAGCCCCTCAACAAGCGCCACGATGCAGCC
>JBAUOG010001129.1:0-2118 GCA_049579625.1 Bryobacteraceae bacterium | reverse complement strand
GCGGAAGCGAGACCCATTCTACTAGGTAAGCGTACATTCGCGCCTGAAATGAACGGGAATTGCGCGACGCCGCATAGGTGGGGGAGAACTAAGGGAGCTTGTATGGACGCCCCCGGTACATGCCCATACGTTCGGTTGCACGAACGCGAACGAGTTGCACGCTTATATTGTCGCTTCCGTCCCGTTCATTCGCCAATGCAATCAACTGTTCTGCCGCATCTTGCAAGTTCGCAGAGCCGCTCACTACAGGTGCGATTTCGTCCGCCGGAAGCGCTCCGTACAGCCCGTCGGAGCACAGCAAGAGCACGTCACCGGCAAAAACGTGGTGGTCGCTAGTTTCGGTGCTCACGAAGAGATCATTCCCGATGGACCGGCTGAGCAAGTGGCGAGTCTCGGCCTTCAGGGCATCTCCTGCAGACATGATGCCGAGGCGCACCTGTTCGGCCACGACCGTGTGATCGCGCGTCAACTGGTGGGCTTGCCCGCGCCGCAACAGATAGCACCGGGAGTCCCCTACATGCGCGACGGTGACGCGATCGAAGCGAAGTGCGCAGGCGACCAGAGTGGTTGCCATGGCCGCTCCGCCAGGCCGTGCCGATCTCCCCGCCTCATAAACCTTGGTGTTGGCCGCTTGAAACAAGCGAGTGAGTACAGCCGTATGGGCTTCGCCGGGCCGGGCATTCCAAAAGCCCGCCAGTACCGTTTCGACGGCAGTCCGAGAAGCGACCTCACCCAGATCCTGGCCGCCGACGCCGTCGGCGAGTGCGAAGAGCCATCCGTGCGACCGGGACTGGTCCGTTGTGTTGGGAAGCGCGTGGCCGAGAAAGTCCTCATTGTGGCCCCGCACTCGCCCGGGATCTGAGAGATCGGCGAACTCCAGGTCTAACATGGACGCCTGCGGTGATGGAAGAAACGGGGGCGAGGCTCCGTCGGCCATGCCCCCATGTGATGAGCCAGAGATCGTTAGATCACCGAACTCCGCTGCTCAACGAACGTAGTCCGTCCCTTTTTCTTACTGGATCTTAAGAAGTAGATGCCGCCATAGATCGCCCATATCAGAGCAATTCCCAGCGCCAACAGGGGCTCCGGCTTGGTGCCGATGCCCATGAAGGGGAGAACCAGATACGCGATCATGCAAGCCAGATTCGCCACCACGCCAAAAATCGGGATGATGGTATGCCTGAGCAGGCTGTACTTGGCATGTTTGTGGTACGCCACCATGCAGATGATGCAGCTCAGCCCGTAAAGCAGGAACGTGCCGAAGTTGGAGGCGAGCGTCATCAGCAGCATGGTGTTGGGCAGGGCGGCCATCGTATCGTGCGAAAGGTAGCCGAAGCTGGAAAGAATACCTTGCGGCAGAGCCTTGATATCGGCATCCTTTGGCGCGGATGCATCCCCGAAGTTGAACGAGACCGCGATCACTCCGATCACGGCCGCAATAACCGCGAGGGTCCATACAGAACGATGCGGGGTGAGGTTCTTGGCGTGCAGTGCGCCGTAATGATCGGGCAGTTCCTCGTCTTTGCCCATGGCGTAGGTGACGCGAGCGCCGGTGCTCATGCAAGAGAGCGTCGTCCCGATGATGGCCAGGAAGACCGTGAATGCCTCGACTTCCATGAAGATTTTCCCATGCCCGGCGCCGAAGATCTGGTTACCGACCATAATCATCATGTCGCCGATGGGTGCGGCGGACCCGGTGGCGCTTTGCATTGTGTAGCCGCTATTAAGAAAGTAGTTCGCGGCGAAATACTCCACCAGATAGCAGAACCCTCCCTGTATGAGCAGCGACGCGATCACGGCGATGGGAACGTCTCGCTTCGCGTTCTTCGCTTCTGCGCCCATGGCGGTCACCGATTCAAATCCCACTAGAATCAGGATGGCGATGGTGGCCTGGACGAACATAAAACCGAGGCCATGAATTCCGACCACAGAGCCGGCGCTGGGGTGGCTTAAGAAATTACCCTGGTCGTCCTTCTCCGGATAGGCGATTTTGAAGGGCACGGGCTGACCGGCTGCGTCCAGCTTGGGTTTGGGCGTGCCATCGGCGGTGCGCACAACCACGTCGACTGGCTTGCCATCCACGGTTTGCTTTTCCGTGGCGAACTCATATGTGTACGC
>JBAUOG010001128.1:0-5807 GCA_049579625.1 Bryobacteraceae bacterium | reverse complement strand
CTCTCTATTCGTCCGGCCGGCCGACCGCGACTTGTTTCTGCCGCTGCGCCAATGCCCCTCTATTCCGCAGATGGTACGCCATCGGACTAAACGCCCATCTGTCCCCATTTCCCCTCTATTTTCCCTTCGACGGTCTTTCTAATCTGGACAGAGAAGATTTAAAGATTTCTGGACGGGTGTGTATCGGGCGGTGGAAGAGTGACGGGCAGTGAAGAAAACTTGGCGTAGACGTTAGGATGAAAGTGTATGGCAGAACAAGTCATTGTGCGCGACCAAAACGTGATGAGCGGGACGCCCTGCTTTCGGGGTACCCGTGTTCCGTTTAAGAACCTTATTGACTATTTGGAAGGCGGCCATTCTTTGGGTGAGTTCCTGCAACAATTTCCCTCGGTTACGCAAGAAATGGCAGTTCAGGCGCTGGAAGAAGCAAAAGAGTCGCTGTTCGCCAAGATAGCGTGAAGATCTTGCTTGACGAATGCTTGCCGGTGGATTTCCGGCATTGCTTTCCTGGCCACGAGGCGCATAGTGCGGAGTGGGCTGGATTCAAAGGCAAAAACAACGGCGAGCTACTGAGAGATGCCGAACTCGCCGGGTATGAAGTCTTGCTCACGATTCGATCTTGGGATGCCTCACCAACAGAATCTCGCTGGTCGAAAGCTCTCGATCATCTCAATCCGATCGCGAACGAATCAACTCGAAGACTTGTTGCCGTTTGTAAGTGACATTCTTCGGGCAATCGAAACGATTTCGCCCGGTCAAATCGTCACCGTTCGACGGGCTTGAAGGTTCATCTGACGGCTGAGGCATCCGGCTGGAATCGGTGCCGCGCCTCCGAAGTCGCCTCGGGCTAGCCTGAGGCTGATCAGACCTTATCTCCGCCCGTCTCCAAATCGTTGCGCTGTCCGATCCTGTGGAACCTGGTGACCCTATCATTCTGAGCCCTGCGCCAGTGCCCTCTATTCCGTCAGCACCGCGCTGAGTGATGTGGTGCGCCACTCCGATAGCAACGGCGCGCGAATCTGGCCATCTACTGATCGAGCCGGCGTGGAGGCGAGGATTTCTCACTTCGTACCATATCTCTCCGTCCCTGAAGTTCTCTGAAGTTCCCTGAAGTTCCCGACGGCTCGGCCCATGAAGTAAGCACAAAGGTCTAAAGTAAAAGAAAGTAGATGGCCATCGGACACAAAACCGGCGGGCGCACGGTGGGGACGCCGAACCGCAAAACGAGAGAGGTTGCAGAACTCCTGGAGTCCCTTGGCTGCGACCCAATCGAGGGAATGGTTCGCATCGCGATGGACCAGGCGAATAGCCCGGAGTTGCGAGGCAAGATGTACAGCGACCTTTCTCGCTATGTCTACCCGCAACGAAAGGCGATTGAGCATAGCGGCGTGGGCGTAGCACCGCTCACGATCACAGTCAAGCGCGAGGACATTCCGTAAGAAGCGGGATGCGGCGCCATTCTGGGTCGATAGGCTGAGACGGGCGTTTGGAGGAATTGGGACGGACGGGCGTTTTATCCGAGAATCCTCAGCCCAGTCCGGTACTAATGCAGTGTGGCACGCGAAGCTCGGCTCGTCGAGACTGACACCGCATTTCACGTCACCGCACGTGGGAATTATCGCCAAACGGTTTTCTTCTCGGAAGAAGACCGGGCTGTGTACCTGGAACTGCTCGGCCATCACGCCGCAGTGGAAGGCCTGGAGATCTTCGGTTGGTGTCTCATGACGAATCACATACACCTGCTCGCCGTTCCCCGGCAACGTGCTGCTCTGGCGCGAACCATGAGACGCACCCAATCCGACTATTCGCAGCGCCTCAATCGTCGTATGGGTTCCCGCTGCGGTCACCTCTGGCAGTCGCGCTTCTACTCGTGCCCGCTGGCCGGCGACGCCGTCTGGACGGTGCTCCGCTACATCGAACTGAATCCTGTGCGCGCCGATCTTGTCGCCGCGGCCGAGCAAAGCCCATGGTCGTCCGCTGCGGTTCATTGCGGGCTACAAGCGGCACCATCGGTCCTGTCCATGACGGAATGGGAACGGGTGTGGACGCAGAAGCGGTGGCAGAGTGTCTTGGCCCATTTGGCTGGCGAACGGGAATTCGACGTGGTCCGCCAAGCCACTCAACGGGGTCTCCCGCTAGGCGGCCAAGACTTCATTGCCGGGTTTGAACGCAGTGCTGGCAGAACGCTCTCTATTCGTCCGGTCGGTCGACCGCGACTTGTTTCTGCCGCTGCGCCAGTGCCCCTCTACTCCGCAGGTAGTACGCCATCGGACTAAACGCCCGTCCGTCCCTATTTCTCCGCATTAAAACTCGTTAATAATTTACCGAGTTAGCTAAGTTGCTCTTTGTAAATGTCTTAGCGCATTTTGGCCTTGTACGATTCGTACTTCCCCGCTCGTATCTTATTGAGAGTATTAGAAGACCTCGAACTTAAATCGAATCTGAAACGGTACGAACCTCGGAGATGAACCTAGCGCGTAGAAACCCGGGACCGTATACGCGTTTACCAGGTTTCTAAACGCCGCGAGGCGCAAACTGCGGTGATGCTTCGTTTCGGGCGAACGCCTGTTTGGCTGCCAACGGGCGTTGCAAGGTCGCCTCCCACCCCCGACGGCATCTCGCGTGCGTACAGCGGCCGCCCAGTCAACGTGGGCGCGGCGCTCCTCATCGACGGTGGACAGCACCATTCGCCATCCGTTCCGGCGTGTACTCCAGGCGCACAGTGGCCGCAAACTCCCACGAAACCCGGTAAACGCGTATACTGTCCCGGGCTTCTTGCTCAGCTATTCATACGGATTAGCTCGAAGGAGCCCTCTTCGCTGAGCTTGACGAATCGATACGCCGCGTCACCCTCCTCAAAAATTACTTGGGTGTCGCAGCCACAGCTAAGCTCGACCAATTGCTCCTGGGATACACCTCGGAGCTGTCCCCTAATAATCTGCCGTGGCGCGGATTCAGGGAATGAGCCGAGATCAGTGGTTGCCTTTACGGCGATAGCTGGACTTCGGAGCCGATTGCCCTGGGCATCGGTCTCTAGGCCGAACGTGAAAAGAAGAGTGCGTTCCATAATCTCTATAATCGTTGTCGGGGCGCTCTTTGGCTGGGGCTTCGCTGCCATTCGTCGAGGCCAGGTCTGAAGTCTGGAGTAAAGACCGGACTGCCACACAGAGTGATGCTGTGGGGTTTGTGAAAGTCTGCATGCAGACGCGCCGACCTCCGAAGCTGCCGGTGCTTTGAGTTACGCTGAGCCTTAAGGAAGAATCAGTGTTGTTCGATCAGAATTCCGAGCTTGACGGAATGGAGATGGAAATCCATCCCGCCCACAAGAAAGCAGAGGACATTAGCAAACAGGTTCCCGAGATTGCGGCCCTCTATAGGAGTGTCGGCATGAAATCATATCGACAATATGACCTGGAGAGTCCAATTGATGAGGACATCGAGACGAAGCAGCAGCAGATCGACGATATTCTGTGGGACCTTGCTTACAATGAAATCGCGAATGAGCCGGACTCCAAGTATTTCAAGGAATGTGCCGTTGAGCTTGCCAAGAAGTACATAAATCTCGAATGGCTGCATACACCCTGGACCACCTCGAAAATCCTCACGCAAGTTCTCGATTCTGAACTTGTGCCCCTAAAGAAAGAAGCATTCGGGTCTGGGATACCAGGTACTTTGTCCGCTCTTGTTCCCGGTATATGGGGGCTCGTCTTGCGAACGATGCTTCCGTTGCTACGTTTCATCGTTTTACTCTTGATAACTGTAGGGCTGATTAGCTATGGCCATCCCATTTTGGCGTTGCTGGCAGCAGCATACATGGTGTGGGTTTTCGGTCAGAAGTCCTTTCGATTTTTCAGCGTTCGACGCGAGCGAAAAAGGCTGTTTGAACTTTACCATCAACTACACCTCATCCGGGAGGAAGTGGCTTCAGGCTGCTTTGATTACAAGGAAGTTGATCGGCGGCTTCGCATATCTGAGGAGAACGGTCTCTACGTCCACAGTCTTTCTCACGCGCTTCTGCGCACTCCGCATGACTCAAGCGAAAGTGACCTGTAATTTGGCTCGGCCCTGCTTTTGCGCCACTCGGTGGATCTCAAGCGTTTCGTTATGGTTTCGCTTGGTCAGGTTGCGACAGAAAGCTGTCGCTTCTCGACGGGCAAATTGGAATAGACTAATGTTCGGCGGTGAAAGATGGGCAATCTGAAGTTCAGGATAGTCGAGGCTGACGACATCAAGACGGAAGACGACCGATATCACGCGCAGCGCGGCAGTGGAGTTCAGTATGGAGCAAGAGGTCGATTCAGTTGCGACATTCGTTCGAGCTGTTTGCGGAATTCGCGACGAGTGGCGTGATGAACACGCAAGGGACGCGAAGTGGGCAAAGGAGAATCCTTTTTGGAAGCCATGGTTTCGTGGGCATGGGGACGCTTCTTGGCTACTCAAGCCCAAGCTCTATCGGACTCCCGGCCGAGCCGTAGGCGACTTGGTCACGTACGAGGAAGAATTGCGCGGGGAGTTCAAGCGACGGGGACTCCAGTTATTTGATCAGCTTGCGCCAACTGGCGATCAGGAAAAATGGGGTTGGTACTTCCTAATGCAGCACTATCGGTCGCCAACGAGACTGCTGGATTGGACGGACAGCGCACTAATGGCTCTTCATTTCGCACTCAAGGCTCGCTGCGAAGACCCGAGTTTTGACCAGAATCTCGACGCCGCTGTTTGGATGCTGGACGCCAACAGCCTCAACCAACGTTCGTTTTATCCTAGCGATGAGTCAGAAGGTGTCGCTTTGCCAGACTGGGAAGTTGCCGAAGAGTATCTCACTGAATTGTTCACCGAACAAACGCTGCAGCGAGTACACCCCATCGCAATTGACCCACCGCATCTGGCCCGACGGGTCGGTGCCCAGCGTAGTCGTTTCACGATTTTTGGGAACGACCTTGACGGCCTTGAGAAGCTCGCGAGCGAGGTCTTGATCCTAAGAAAGATAGTTATTAAGGCATCAGCCGTCAGGGCAATCGGTGATGATCTGGAGACATGTGGGATTTCGGAAACCACGGCCTTTCCGGATCTCGAAGGTCTCAGTCGGGAGCTAAGTCGTGGCTGGGACGCCTTGGGGGCACAGTGATTCCGCCAAGAGGTGTTTGAATACGAAGTCGATCCCCAAAGCAAGCGCACTCAAAAGTCTGGAAGCGGAAAGTGGGAAGGCGGGCTCCAACTTCGATACTGACCTTCTAACACGCCCAATACCACTGGTGCTTGGTGGGACTGCACTCCTTCAGAATTTCCTACGATTCGACTCCGCGCCCAGCCTGCTGGGATGGGCAGTGTCAATTTTGCCCATCCCCACTAGCGTTTCAGGACTCCTAATCGCAAGATGAGGTTCCGCTAGCCTGCCAGCCTGAACCCGCCGCTGCACCCCCGCGATTTGGCTAACGAAGCGCGATACCAGCGCCACCCGGTTCGAACTCTGAGTGCTTGGGGACGCCAATTACTTGAACAGCCTCGAGACGTTATCAGGGTCGCGCGGCAATGCTGATGCCAGGGCGAGTGCTGCGCCGGCGAAGAGCAATGTGTCCGCCACGTAATTAATCGCTTCAGTGATCTCCGGCGTTGATCCGCCGTGGGCGAGGATCAAGATAACCAGATATGGGAATACAGTGAGGACGGTCAGTAATGCGCCGATCGAGGCGGCGGCTATTCGAGATTGTTTGTTTAAGGCCAAGCCGATTCCAGCGGCCAATAGGATGGCTCCTGCGAGGTATCCCCACACACTGGGGAATGGAACCCACGATGGCATCGTCTTTGGT
>JBAUOG010001127.1:0-12573 GCA_049579625.1 Bryobacteraceae bacterium | reverse complement strand
GTGCGATTCTGTCCTTTCCGATGGAGGCCCACGGCTATGGTGCGGTTCTCGCTCTCGATGCCGGAGCCGGCGTTCCGGATTTGGACGCCTATCTCAGCCAGCGCCGCGAGCTTACCAAGACTAGCTTGGAGAGTTACTCGCACCAATGGCACTTTCTGCCGCAACAGATCGTGGCGACATCTACCACCGCGCCCGCTGCGTCAACACCCGCGGGTATGATCCGGATTCCCGCCGCCGAGTTTGACTTCCGTGTGACGGGTATCGAGATCGAAGGTGACAACTGGGCCGGGCTGGACGTCCAGTATCCATGGGAAGACTCGCCCCGCCGCGGTCACGAGCACATCGTGAAGATAGCCGCCTTCGACATGGATCAATACCCCGTCACGAACGCGGATTTCAAGAAGTTCCTCGATGCAACCAGATATCACCCCGTTGACGACCATAACTTCCTCCGCGATTGGAAGGACGGCGCGCCTCTGCCTGGATGGGAGAACAAGCCGGTAACATGGGTCTCCGTCGAAGACGCACAGGCTTACGCCAAGTGGGCTGGTAAACGGCTACCTCACGAGTGGGAATGGCAGTACGCGGCGCAGGGTAGCGATGGACGCCGCTATCCTTGGGGCGACACTTGGAGCGATGCGAACGTGCCGAAACCGGACAAAGGAAGGGATCTGACTGGCCCGGATGACGTGACCGCCCATCCGCAGGGCGCAAGCCCGTTCGGCGCGATGGATCTGGTCGGCAACATCTGGCAGTGGACCGACGTGTTCGGGGACCCGCACACCCGCGCTGCCATCATTCGCGGCGGCAGTTACTATCAGCCACAGAACTCACCCTGGTACTTTCCGGAGACTTACAAGCTCACCGAGCACGGCAAGTATCTGTTGATGGCGCCCTCAAAGGACCGCGCTGGGACGCTCGGCTTTCGCTGCGTCAGGGACGTCAAGTAACCCGTCCAATAGTGTGATCGCTGCGTCGGCCATTGCCTCCGCGCACCGGCAACCCACTTTGGAAAGCTGATCGCCCAGGTCGGTTTTACATACACCGCCGCGGATCAAGTAGGCCGCTGGTCCGCAGCCGTTAAGATCGAGCGCTAACCCGAGCAATTGCGAAGGTCCGAATTCGTGCGACCATCCATTCGGCGGTTCTGCTTCCACGCGTTCGCAGCGGATCTCGCCAGGCGCGAGGTCCACCGCCGCATCAAGAAACACAACCAGCGCGGCTTCAGCCAAATCCCCTGCTAACTCAGGTAACAATTGATGCCGCTGTATGATCTCGGCTGCGCCAAGTCCCGAATGACTGGCCAGCAGATCTGCGGCTCGCCAGCCCAATCCGTCGTCCTCGCGGAGCGGGTTACCGTATCCAATAATCACAGGACGTTTCATTGCGGTCTCCTTGCTGTATCCAGTAGCTTGCCGTCTGACTGGCGCAACTCGATCACCAGCGGCATTCGTCCGGCTGCATGTGTAGAGCAGCTCAGACAGGGATCGAAGGCCCGAACCACCGCTTCCACGCGATTCAGCGCACCCTCCGACAGCTTCCCGTCGCGCACGAAGTGCGTGGCCACTTGCTTGACACCGCGGTTCAACGCGAGGTTGTTATTGCCCGTCGCTATGATCAGGTTGGCGAATTGGACCAACCCGTTCTTGTCTACCTTGTAGTGATGAAGCAGCGTGCCTCGCGGCGCCTCGGCGATGCCGACACCTTCCTCACGGTTTGGTTCCGCATGGGCTCGCACGTGCGGATTCAGGATGTCAGGATCGTCAAGCAGCTCGGTCATCCGTTCCACCGCGTACAGCATTTCAACCAGCCGCGCGTGATGGTAGTGGAACGAGCTCAGCATCGGTCGTCCGGCGTACCGTCGTAGTGTCTCGAGCTCCTGATCGGCCAGGGGCGTTCCGCAGCGAACTGCCAGGTTCAATCGTGCCAGCGGACCCACCCGATAGATTCCGTCCGGGTAGCCCATCGGCCGGTAGTAGGCCGACTTCAAGTAAGAATCGTCTTCCGCTACCTCGCCGATGTACTCCGGATAGTTGTTCGGCTTCAGGTCGCGGGCCACCACGGCGCCGTCCGCATCCGATATGCACAGCGGACCGTCATAGTGCTCCAGATTGCCCACTGGATTCGTCAGCCCCAGAAACAGGGAGGGGAAGTTGGCGAACGACTCGATCTCCTCGGGAAACTGTTGTAACAGCTCCCGGAAACGCCGAACCGTTCGTTCAATCGCCATGAATGCATCCGGAATCATGGCCAGTATCTGGTCGCGCTTTTCCTTGGTCAGCGGTGAACTGACTCCGCCCGGCACAACCCAAGCCGGGTGGATTTTCTTCCCACCCAGGATCTCGATGATGGTCTGGCCAATCTGCCTCAGCCGGATGCCATCCGCGGCGACATGCGGCAGGGCGGCTGCCACACCGAAGATGTTGCGTTTAACCGGGTCCGAATCCATGCCCAATAGAAAATCGGGCGACGACAGGTGGAACACGCTGAGAGCGTGCGACTGCAGAAGCTGCGCCAGGTTGAGCACGCGCCGCAAACGAGCGGCGTTCTCCGGTATTGCTACCGCCAAAATCGCGTCGCAGGCCTTGGCCGAAGCGATGAGATGGCTCACCGGACAGATGCCGCAAATCCGAGCCATCAGCGAAGGCATCTCGTGCAGAGGCCGGTTCTCGCAGAACTTCTCAAAGCCTCTCACCTGCGTGACGTGGAATCGCGCGTCGATCACCTGGCCGGATTCTCCGACCATTATCGTCACCTTCGAGTGGCCCTCAATCCGGGTCACCGGGTCTATCACAATGCGTTGGGTTACCATCTGTTCGTTCCTTATGCGCCGAATCGCGTTAGCGCGGCCGTTTGCGGTATCACCCCTGCCAGTAAGTCCTCCAGGACTTTGAAGATGGTGTCAGCCGAAGGAGGGCAACCGGGGACGAACACGTCCACGTCAACCACTTCATGGATAGGCCGCACACGATCCAGGAGAAGGGGCACCACCGACGACGGTGCGGCGTGTGGCAGCGTCACCGTGTCGTGGTAAGCGCGCTTCAGAACCGCTTTCACGCCGAATGTATTCCTCATCGCGGGAACATTGCCGGTCACCGCGCAATCGCCCAGCGACACGAGTATTCCTGTATGTGCGCGAACCATCTTGATCTTGTGCAGATCCTCTTCGCTCGACACCGCGCCTTCTACCAGCGTTACGTCGATGTGCTCCGGAAAGTCCTTCCGGTCCACCAATGGGCTGTAAACGACGTCCGCCTTCTCTGCCAGCGCCAGTATCCGTTGGTCGATGTCAAGAAACGACATGTGACACCCGGAACAGCCGTCCAGCCAGACCGTAGCCAGCGTCGCTTTGGGCTCAGCCATTCGATTCTCCTCTCATCAGTGTCAAGTACGGCAGGAACTGGCGGCGTTTTGTCATCTCCGCCACCGAGGAGCCCTTTTGGCTCAGTGCGCCCGTCGGGCACACCTGCACGCACTTCCCGCAACTTGTGCAGCTCTCCGATTCACCCCAGGGCTGCGCCAGATCCGTGATCACCAGACACTCGCCGCCACGCCCGGTTACGTCCCACGTGTGCGCGCCTTCGATCTCATCGCACACCCTTACACAGCGTGTGCAAAGAATGCAGCGATTCTGGTCGAGCGTATAGTAGGCATGGCTGGAATCGACCGGCAGCTTCGGATAAATGTACGGGTACCGCACATGATCCACGCCGAGATCCTGCGCCAGCCATTGCAGGTCGCAGTGGCCGTTGGATACGCACACGCTGCACACGTGATTGCGTTCCGCAAACAGCAGTTCCAGGATCATGCGCCGGTAGGAAAGCAGGCGCGGGCTGGTGGTGCGAATCTGTGCGCCTTCGGAAACCTTCGTCGAGCAGGCCGCCAGCAGCTTCGTCGATCCTTCCACCTCCACCAGGCACAAGCGGCAGCCGGCCCAGATGGAGAGTCCCTTCATGTAACACAATCGCGGAATGCGGATTCCATGTTCGAGGGCTACGTCGAGGATGGTCTGGCCAGCCTGCGCGCTGACATCTTTGCCATCGATTGTTAGAGTAACTACGCCTTCGGCCATCGCTAGTGGGTCCCTTCCGCGGCGAACGCCGCTTCGTATTCATTCCGGAAATAGCGTAGTGTGCTGCTCACCGGATTCGGAGCCGACTGGCCGAGGCCGCACAAGCTGGTGTTCCGGACTACGTCGCACAACTCCTCCAGCAGTTTGAGATCGCGCGGCGTAGCCGAGTGGTCGATAAAGCGGCCTAGCAGTTGGTGGATCTGCGTGGTGCCCGCCCGGCATGGAACGCACTTGCCGCAGGACTCAGTCATGCAGAACTCCATGAAGTAGCGGGCCACATCGACCATGGATGAACCTTCGTCCATCACGATCATGCCGCCGGAGCCCATAATCGAGCCCAATTTCGTCAGCGTCTCGTAGTCCACCGGCGTATCGAGAATGCTTTGCGGAATACACCCGCCCGATGGCCCGCCCGTTTGAACGGCCTTGAATGCACGGCCGCCGGGAATACCGCCGCCGATTTCGAAGATGATGTCGCGCAGGGAGATTCCCATCGGCACTTCAATCAGTCCCGGCAGGTTGATGCAGCCGGCCAGCGCAAACACCTTCGTGCCCTTGCTTCGTTCGGTGCCAATTCTTGAAAACCATTCGCCGCCGTTTCGGATGATGGGCGCGATATTGGCAAACGTCTCGACGTTGTTGATCAGCGTGGGGCGGCCCCACAACCCCGACTCGGCGGGATAAGGTGGACGGGGCCTGGGCTGCCCGCGGCCGCCTTCAATCGACGCGATCAGCGCCGTCTCTTCGCCGCACACAAAGGCGCCTGCCCCCAGGCGGATTGAGATGCGGAAGCTAAAGCCGCTGCCGCAAATGTTGTTGCCCAGCAGTCCCTGGCGTTCCGCGTGCCGCAACGCCGTCTTCAGGCGGGCGATCGCCAGCGGATACTCCGCGCGTACGTAAACGAAACCCTCCGACGCGTCCACTGCATACGCTGCAATAATCATCCCTTCCAGCACACGATGTGGATCGCTCTCGAGCACGCTCCGGTCCATGAAGGCGCCCGGGTCGCCTTCATCGGCGTTGCAGATGACCACCTTGTTCGTCCCCGCAGCCTTTGCGACCGTACTCCACTTCAGGCCCGTCGGGTAACCACCACCCCCACGTCCCCGTAAGCCGCTCTTGGTTATTTCCTTGATGACTTCTGTGGGGCTGGTCTCGCTCAAAACCTGGGCCAATGCCATATAGCCGTCGGCGGCGATGTAGTCTTCCAACCGGTCCGGATCGATGCGTCCGCAATTCTCCAGCACGATCTTGTGCTGCCGCGAGAAAAACGGCATGGAGGTGTCGAGCCTCAGCCGCTCTACCGGTGGCCCCTCCAGGCTCTCAATCAATTCATCGGCGTCTTCCGGCTGCACTTTCTGATACAGGTGTCCTGTCGGTGTCACGCTGACTAGCGGTCCGGCGCCGCACAATCCCAGGCAGCCCACTTGCCGGACTTGACACGTGTCCTTGCTGAGGCCGCGGCCGGCAGCCGCCTTTGTGAGGGCGTCTTTCAGCTCTTCGCTGCGCAGCGATTGGCAACCCGCCGCGTTGCACACGTTGACATAGATTCTGCCGCTATCCGCTTCCTGTTCGCGTACGGCTGTGGCTTTAATCTCTTCAATGAGCATGTTGCATGGCTCCTGATTCGACCACCAGATGGATCCGCTGCTCCATCTGGTCCGGTGTGACGCGGCCCACCACGTCGCCGTCGATAACAACCACCGGCGCTAGCCCGCAGGCGCCGAAGCAGCGCGCGGTCAGCACGCTCAATTCGTTGTCGGGCGTGGTCTCGCCCGGTTTCAGGTCTTCTTCAGAGGCGATGGCGGCCAGCAGGCCAGACGCGCCCTTGATGTAGCAAGCCGTACCGGTGCACACCACACAGGTGTGCTTGCCTTGCGGCTTCATCGTGAAGTGGTGATAGAAGGTGGCTGCGCCATAGACTCTGCTCAGCGGCACCTGCAGCACAGCGGCTACGTATGAAAGTCCGGCCTTATCCAGGTATCCGAAACTCGTCTGCAAGGAGTGCAGCGCCTCGATCAATGCGCTTCTTTGATTTCCAAGCTTGCGCATCGTCGCCGCCACTATCTTCCACCGCTTGTCGTCCGAAGGTGGCTCGGGTTTTACAAGGTAGGGAAACATCAGTGAAATACGTGCAAGCGAGTGTCCTTTTTGAAACCCTATTCTTCTAGGGGTTCTCGGCACGGCTATCATTCTGTGTGCTGTATGCCCCATATTTGTGAGCCATATCGCCCACCCTGGGACGGGTATGCTGCGATCACAACTGCTTAGGGCTGGTCCTTTGCTTGCATAAGTTTATGGCTAAGAGGGCAGGTAGCCTGCACCATGAAGGGAAGTAATGTTTTGACACGACCCCAAGTCACAATCGACGGCAACGAAGCGGCGGCCTTTGTCGCCCACAAGACCAGCGAAGTAATCGCCATCTATCCCATCACGCCGTCGTCCGCAATGGGCGAATGGTCCGATCAGTGGTCATCAGAGGGCAAGACAAATATCTGGGGATCCGTTCCCTCTGTTGTGGAAATGCAAAGCGAGGGCGGTGCCGCCGGTGCTGTCCACGGCGCTCTCCAGGCAGGTGCTTTGACTTGCACCTTCACTTCATCACAGGGATTGCTGTTGATGATCCCGAACATGTACAAGATCGCCGGTGAGCTGACGCCCGCCGTCTTTCATGTGGCCGCCCGGTCCATCGCCGCGCAAGGACTCTCCATCTTCGGCGATCACCAGGACGTAATGGCCGTGCGCGCCACCGGCTGGGGCCTGCTGGCAGCGCATTCCGTTCAGGCCGTCATGGATATGGCGCTCATCGCTCAGGCGGCGGCGCTCGAATCCAGCCTTCCGTTCATCCATTTCTTCGATGGTTTCCGCACCTCGCATGAGATTGCCAAGATCGAGCAGCTCACCGACGACGACATGCGGGCCATGCTGAACGATGAGCTGCTGCGCAAGAATCGCAGCCGCTCCTTGAGTCCTGATCGTCCCGTGCTGCGCGGCACGGCACAAAACCCGGACGTCTATTTCCAGGCCCGTGAAACAGTGAATGCCGTCTACGACAAGTGCCCCGCCATTGTGCAGCGCGCCATGAACCGCTTTGCCGCGCTCACCGGCAGGCACTACCACCTGTTCGACTACTTCGGTGCCCCTGATGCCGACGACGTCATTGTGCTGATGGGTTCAGGCGCTACCGCCGCCGAAGAATGCGTCGAGGCATTAAATGCGCAGGGCCGCAAAACCGGCTTGTTGAACGTGCATTTGTTCCGGCCCTTCTCGGCTGAGTCCTTTGTCGCGGCGCTTCCGCCCACCGTGAAGCACATTGCAGTGCTCGACCGCACTAAGGAACCGGGCAGCGCCGGCGAGCCACTCTACCTGGACATTGTCACAGCCCTCCATGAAGTCGAGCGATTCGCTCAGCCGCCTCGTGTCATCGGCGGGCGCTACGGCCTGTCCAGCAAGGAGTTCACTCCAGCCATGGTTGCGGCGGTGTTCAATGAACTTCGCCAGGCCAATCCGCGCAATCATTTTGTCGTCGGCGTAGAGGACGACGTCACGCATCGAAGTCTGGCGTACGATCCGGCATTCTCCACCGAAGACGCCGAAACGGTCCGCGCCGTGTTCTATGGCCTCGGAGCGGACGGCACCGTCGGCGCCAACAAGAATTCCATCAAGATCATCGGCGAGGACACGCCTCACTTTGCGCAAGGTTATTTCGTGTACGACTCCAAGAAGTCGGGCGCCGTCACCATTTCGCACCTGCGCTTCGGCAGTAAGCCCATTCGCTCCAGCTATCTGATCTCGAGCGCCAACTTCGTCGCTTGCCACCAGTTCTCGTTTCTAGAACGGCTCGACATTCTCAAAGTCGCGCAATCCGGGGCAACCTTCCTGCTGAATAGCCCGTATGGACCGGACGAGATCTGGGACCATCTACCACAGTCGGCGCAAAGGGACATCCTGGCTAAGAAGCTTCGTCTGTTCGTGATCGACGCTTACCAGGTGGCAAAAGACACCGGAATGGGCGGGCGCATCAACACCGTCATGCAGACCTGCTTCTTCGCCTTGAGCGGCGCCTTGCCCAGGGACGAAGCCATTGCGGCCATCAAACATGCCATCGAGAAGACTTACCAGAAGCGCGGCGAAGCAGTGGTTCAGAAGAACTGCGCGGCGGTGGATAGCGCTTTGGCGCACCTCCACGAGGTAGCCGTGCCGGATGCGGTCACCAGCCAGTTCGATCGTCACGCCCCTGTCTCCGCGGCAGCGCCCGAGTTTGTCCGCAATGTTTTGGGCGCCATGATCTCCGGTGATGGCGATGCACTTCCCGTCAGCGCCATGCCCGCGGATGGAACTTATCCAACCGGCACAGCGAAGTGGGAGAAACGCAACCTCGCTTTGGAGATCCCGGTTTGGGAAGAGGAACTCTGCATCCAGTGCGGCAAGTGCGTCATGGTTTGCCCGCACGCGGTCATTCGCGCCAAGCTGTGCGATGCGGATCAATTAAACGGCGCACCCGCGAGTTTCAAGTCTTCCGCGGCCCGATGGAAGGACCGCGAGCAACTCCGTTATCTGTTGCAGGTCGCTCCGGAAGATTGCACCGGATGCGGTCTGTGCGTCCAGGTCTGTCCGGCCAAGAGTAAGACCGAAACCAGGAAGAAGGCTCTAAACATGTCGCCGCAACCGCCGCTGCGCGAGCAGGAGCGGGACAATTGGGAGTTCTTCGTCAATGTGCCCGAGTTCGACCGCAAGGCCTTGGCGCACCATAACGTGAAAGATCTTCAGTTACTGCAGCCCCTGTTTGAGTTTTCGGGTGCCTGCGCCGGCTGCGGCGAGACGCCCTACCTCAAGCTGTTGACCCAGCTGTTCGGCGATCGGGCCGTCATCGCCAATGCCACAGGTTGCTCCTCCATCTACAGCGGCAACCTGCCGACCACTCCTTACACCACCAATCGCGATGGTCGCGGTCCCGCCTGGTCGAACTCGCTGTTTGAAGACAATGCCGAGTTTGGACTTGGCATGCGCGTCTCCTTCGACAAGCAGGCCGAATACGCGCGGGAATTGGTAGAGAAGCTCTCAGGCCAGCTGGGCGACGCCTTGGCGACCGCCATCATCTGTGCCGACCAAACCACCGAGGCCGGCATTCAGGAGCAGCGCCGCCGCGTTGAAGAACTCAACCAACGGCTGGCCGGATCCGATCAGGCCGTCGCGCGAGACCTGCTCTCCATTGCCGGAGCCTTGGTTAAGAAAAGCGTCTGGATGGTGGGGGGCGACGGCTGGGCCTACGATATCGGCTACGGAGGCCTTGACCATGTCTTTGCCTCGGGACGAAATGTGAACATCCTTGTCCTCGATACCGAGGTCTACTCGAATACCGGCGGCCAGATGTCAAAATCTACTCCGCGCGGAGCCGTGGCGAAATTCGCGGCCGGCGGTAAGCGCTCCGCCAAGAAGGATCTCGCCATGATGGCGATGACCTACGGCACCGTATACGTGGCGCGCGTCGCGCTGGGAGCCAGCGATACGCAAACCCTGAAGGCCTTTCTCGAAGCGGAGGCCTACGACGGCCCGTCGCTCATCATCGCTTACTCGCCTTGCATCGCTCACGGCTACGACTTGCTGTACGGTCTCGAACAACAAAAAGCAGCTGTTCAATCGGCCTACTGGCCGCTGTTCCGTTACAATCCCGTGCTTGCCGCGGGCGGCAAGAACCCATTTCAACTCGACTCACGTGCAGCTACTCTGCCGCTGAGCAAGTACGTCTACAATGAGGGCCGCTATTCCATGCTGGCTCGCAGCGCGCCGGAAACGGCCGCGCTCCTTCTCGCCGAAGCTGAGCAGGACGTCAGCAGCCGGTGGAAGCTCTATGAGCAATGGGCCGGCATTTCCAGTGGTTCCCCGAACGGAGCGGCAAAATGATCGATCTATCAACTAACTATCTCGGTTTTAACCTGCGCAGCCCGCTGGTCGCTTCGTCCAGCCCGTTGACGAAGGACATCACCAACATCCGGCGGCTGGAAGATGCCGGCGCCGCCGCCGTCGTCATGCATTCGCTCTTTGAGGAGCAACTTACTCTGGAGAGTCACGCGGTGGACCGCATGCTCAGCCAGGGAGTTGAGAGCTACGCCGAGGCGCAAAGCTACTTCCCGGATTTCGTCTCTTATAACCTCGGTCCTGAGTCGTACTTGAAGGACATCACCCGTGCCAAGCGCATGGTGCGAATTCCCGTCATTGGCAGCTTGAACGGCGTATCCACCGGCGGCTGGCTGCGCTACGCCAAAGCCATGGAGGAGGCTGGAGCCGATGCAATCGAACTGAACATCTATTTCCTACCGACCAGCCCCGACATCGACGGCGACGACCTGGAAGCCAGTTACTGCGAGTTAGTAAAAGCTCTCAAGGCGCGGGTCAAGATCCCGGTCGCCGTGAAGCTCGCGCCGTACTTCACCTCCATGGCCAACATGGCGTTCAAGCTGGATCGTGCCGGAGCCGACGCCCTGGTCCTGTTCAATCGCTTCTATCAACCGGACTTCGATCTGGAGAGAATGGAAGTCGTCCCCAACCTCAAGCTGAGCACGTCCGACGAACTGCGCTTACGGCTCTACTGGGTGGCGCAGCTCGCCAACCGCATCCGGCCGGAGCTGGCAATCACCGGCGGTGTCCAGACGGCCGAGGATGTAGTGAAAGGCATCATGGCCGGTGCAAACGTTGTCATGATGACCTCGGTCCTCCTGAAAAACGGCATCCCCTACCTGCGGGACCTGGAAAAGAAAGTCGTCGAGTGGATGCAGGCGCATGACTATGAATCCGTACGTCAAATGCGCGGTTCCATGAGCGTCTCCGCCGCCCCCGACCCCGCCGCCTTCGAGCGCGCGAATTACTTGAAGGTGCTCAGCAGCTACACGCTGAGAGCGGAACAGCGCTGAGGTCTGCTACATCGAACCTAGTCCCGGCTCAGCAGGCTAACTAAAGAGCCTGCGCTACGGAGAGAACTGCGAAACGAAGTGGGAGGCGGGTTGTCACAGGCTCGCCTGTGACCCACTGGAGTCCCGGTCACATGTTGTTTCAACCCGACTTCAGCCGGTGGCCCTGCTGAACCCTGTTCCACATCTTGACGATTGCGAAACGAAGTTAGCAGGGCGGCTTAACAAGCCGCCGCAGGATGCCGTCCTTGCTCCGAAGCGGAGAGCGCCCCACAACACAGCCTGAAGGCCGTGCCACGAGTGTGGCCGCTCTCGCGGAGTCTTGCGGAGGTATTCAGTTTTCAAAGAACTCGAGCCCTAAAGGCTCCTACGCAGCTTGGGGCAGTGTCATTGGTTCTGTCGATGTGCCGGGTTCTGCGGGTACACGTTCAGGTGCCGTGTCAGATGGATGAGTGATTGCACCGAGATCTACCGTGCCGTCGAAATCGGGTACCGGTTGATCGGTGATGGCCGGCGCGCCGGATTGAGCGCGGGCTTTCTGCAGCGCTAGCAGTTGCTTCAAGGCGCGGTAGTAAGCGCGATGATGCGTTGTCTGGTAGCGCAGATAGAGCGCGAATGCTTTCGGATCCTCGACGTGGCTGGTCTGCAGATTGATGGCGCGCTGGGTGAGCCAGTGGCTCTGGGCCATGTCGTTGACCAGGATGCGCTCGGTGCGCGACACGGGATGGAACTCGCTGGTGAGATCGTCCACCAGTTCGACCCACTCTTTCGGATCTTCACCGGGAAGCAGCACGAACACGGATGTGAGGCTGGAGAGGCCATGTGTGCGCGCGTTCTGGCTGGAGCGGTCCTTTCCTGCCGGAGTACGGGGACCCGTACTGTGGCCGGGCGCAGACGGCGGCGCAAGCTCCGGCGCTCCGGCGGGCGGCCATTCGATGCCGAAGCGGTTCAGAGTGTGGGTGAGCAGCTTGCGCGTGTCGTAGCGAGACTTCTCGATCTCCTCGGGATCGATGCCGAATAGCGGAGTGGCAACGTGCTGCTCCAGGCGATGGGCGATGGCGATCCGCTCTTCGTCCGCGACCTCCGGACCTCCGTAGCGCAACCGCTGAAACAGCAACTTGAAGTCAACGTAGGCACTGGGATTGAATGGGATCAGCGCTCCCGGCGTAGGCGAGAATGGCTCGGGCCGGTTGTTCGTCGGCTCGGCTGCTTTGGGTTGCGCAACCTGCGGCGCGGCGGCCGTTGCGGTTGGTTCTACGGAAGGAGCCGGAGCTACGGACGGGGCCGGAGCCGAGGACTTCTGCAGTTTCTGTTGCTGTTTCCAGGCGCGGTAATTGTCGCGCCGGACCTTGGTGCGTTGTTTACGGGTCATATGAAATTCTCCACCACGATTTTCTACCCGGCCCCGGTCCGAACAGCCGTGGGTCCAAACCGAAGAGGGCTGGAACGAATTGCAAATAAAGGATCTTGCGAGAACATTGAAAATTCTCTGATTGTGTGACTGGTCAGTGGGGCGGGGCCAGCGCGCCCCGGTCGGCGTGGATTTCGGAGGACAGAGGCGAACTCGCTACGGCCCGGCAGCTAGTGCCCCAC
>JBAUOG010001126.1:0-12306 GCA_049579625.1 Bryobacteraceae bacterium | reverse complement strand
GCCTCCCAGCATTCGGGAGAGCCGCTCGCTTCCGGCGCTGGCCGACGCCCTTCGCGAAGCGCATCTTCCCTCGGCCAATGCCGAACTGCGCCTGCTCAACGAATTCCGTTCTCCCGCCCAGGTGCGTCTGATCTTCGACGAGTTCTTCTGGCTCGAGTGCGGTTTGGCCTTAAAGCGCACCAAGGCACGGGCTGCCGATGGCATTCCCTTTGAAGTGACGGAGCGCGTGCGCGAGCAGATCAAGACCATGCTGCCCTTCAAGCCGACGGCCGCGCAACGCCGGGTGACGCAGGAAATCGCCAACGACATGAAGCAGCCCTTCCCTATGAACCGGCTATTGCAGGGCGATGTCGGCAGCGGAAAAACCATCGTCGCCGCGCAGGCCGCCGTTATTGCCATCGAAAACGGTCACCAGGTCGCCATCATGGCGCCGACCGAGATCCTGGCTGCGCAGCACTATTTCTACTTCATGCGGATGTTCTCGAAGCTGGGCTACACGCCGGTCCTGCTGGTGGGCTCGGCGAGCGCTCGCGAGAAACAGCAGATCAAGAAACTGGTTGCCGGCGGCTACGCCCAAGTCGTGATCGGCACCCACGCCCTGATACAACAGGACGTTGAGTTTAAGAAGCTCGGCCTCGCCATAATCGACGAGCAGCACCGTTTCGGTGTGGTGCAGCGCCTCAAGATGTTTGAGAAGGGCGTCCGGCCCGATGTCCTTGTGATGACGGCGACCCCCATTCCGCGCACTCTCGCGCTCACTGTCTACGGCGACTTGGATCTCTCGGTCATCGACGAACTGCCGCCCGGCCGCAAAGAGATTGTCACCAAGAATGTCCAGGAACATGCGGTGGAGAAGGTTTACAGCTTCCTGGCTCAGGAGATTCAGAAGGGCCGCCAAGCCTACGTAGTCTATCCGGTAATTGAGGAGTCGGAAACGCTGGCCGTGAAAGCGGCGGAAAAGATGTATCAGCAACTCTCGCAGTTGGTATTTCCCAGTATTCGGGTTGGCCTGCTGCACGGCAAGATGACGCCGGACGAGAAGGAGTCGGCCATGCAGAGCTTTACCAGGAACGAAACCAAGATTCTGGTCTCGACCACGGTAATCGAAGTCGGCGTGGATGTCCCCAACGCTTCCGTCATCGTCATTGAGCAGGCCGAGCGTTTTGGCCTCTCCCAACTTCACCAATTGCGCGGCCGCGTCGGCCGCGGTGCTCACCAGAGCTACTGCATTCTCGTCACCGGCGGCATGAATGACGTGGCGCGAGAACGTATTCGCACGCTGGTGAAATCGAACGACGGCTTCTACATTGCCGAAATGGACATGCGTCTGCGCGGACCAGGTGAGTTCTTCGGCACTCGCCAATCCGGCATTCCTGGCCTTCGCGTGGCCAACCTGCTGCGCGACACCGACATTCTGGAAGAGGCCCGCCAGGACGCCAAAGCGCTCATCGAAAACGGCGGTGATGCCGAGGAACTGCGCCGCGTCGTCCGTTATATTCAGGAAAACTGGCAGCGGCAGTATGGCCTCAGCCAAGTAGGCTAAGTGGATGCGCGTGATCGCCGGAGAATTCCGCCGCCGTATTCTGAAATCCTTACCCGGTCTTGCCGTTCGCCCCACCCCAGACCGTCTTCGTGAAACGCTGTTCAACGTGCTCGCGCCTCGCATCGAAGGCGCGTTGTTTGTGGATGCCTTCGCGGGAACTGGCGCAGTCGGCATCGAAGCTCTTAGCCGTGGCGCCGCGCGCGCGATTTTCATTGAGCGCGATCCTCACGCCCTCGATATTCTGCGCCAGAATCTGAGCTCGCTCAAAATCGGCGCGCAGGCAACCATCCTGCGCGGCAGTGCTCTCCGGTTTCTCAAAGACTATGACGCCGACATCGTCTTCATCGATCCCCCCTACCACCAGACCGCCGATTACGAATCGGCGTTGCTCTTATCTAGCGGCCATTGCCGTCTCGCGATCGCCCAGCACGATGCCAAGTTCGAACTAGCGGACCACTACGGCATTCTTCAGCGCACGCGAACGCTGCGCCAGGGTTCGAACGCCGTCAGCTTTTATGAACCCTAAACCCACCGGGTCTCCGTTTACAGAACGCCTTCTTGTATAAACCCCTTTCCCCGCCGGATGATAAGTTACCCGTGGGCACTCACTTATCCTGAAACATTGAACTGCCCTCGAACCAAGGAGCCCTTGTGAACCGACGAAACTTTGTAAAAACCGGCGCCGGCCTCGCTGCCATGCTCACATCTATGCCCGCATCATCGCCTGCCGCGGCATCCGGCAAGCGAACCCTGCGCAAAGCCATCATGTATGAAACGGTGGGCCTCAAAGGCTCGGTCATGGAGAAGTTCCAGGCCGTGAAAGCCGCCGGCTTCGAGGGAATCGAACCCTTGAGCCACATGGACCAGGAGGAGGTGCTCGCCGCATTCAAGGCGACCGGCCTCAAACCCGCCAGCGTCTGCTGCTCCACTCACTGGAAGAAGCCCCTCAGCGACCCCGATCCCGCCGTTCGCGCGGAAGGCGTCAAAGGCATGCAGCAAGCTCTTCGCGACGCCAAGGCGTACGGCGCCACGTCGGTGCTTCTCGTGCCGGCGGTCGTCAACCAAAAGGTCCCGTACAACGACGCCTACTCGCGCTCGCAGGAAGAGATTCGCAAGCTCGTACCGCTGGCGACGGAGCTGAACGTGAGGATCGCAATCGAGAACGTTTGGAACCACTTCATCATGACCCCGCTCGAAGCCGCCCGCTACGTCGATGAATTCCAGAGTCCCGCCGTCGGTTGGCATTTTGACGTCGGCAACATCATTGCCTTCGGCTGGCCGGAACAGTGGATTCGCATCTTGAACAAGCGCATCGCGAAACTGCATATCAAGGAATTCAGCCGCACGAAAATGGATAAGGAAGGCCTATGGAAGGGCTTCGATGTCGATTTCCTCGATGGGGACGATGACTGGCCGGCCGTGATGAAGGCTCTCGACGACATCGGCTACAACGGTTGGGGCATTGCCGAACAGCCCGGCGGCGACACCCCCGAAGGTCTTCATCATCTCTCAACGAAAATGGATGTGATCTTCGCCAGCTGACAGGGCACCTGCACGCCCGTCTCCCTGAGCACGACTACTGAGCCACAAGACTGATCGAATGACCCAAACTGTATCCCGCCGCCGGCCCGGTCTTGCCCTGATCAGCTCGCGCATCGTCGCGCTGTTGGCGGTGCTCGGGCCGGGCTTTGTCACCGCCAACGTCGACAACGATCCGGGCGGCATCCTCACCTACTCCCAGGCGGGAGCCAAGTTCGGTTACGCCCTGCTGTGGACGCTCATACCGACCACCGTCGCGTTGATCGTCGTTCAGGAGATGGCGGCGCGTATGGGCGCCATCACCGGCAAGGGCCTGTCCGACCTCATCCGCGAGGAGTTCGGCCTCCGCACCACCTTCTTCACTATGATGGTGCTGGGCCTGGCCGATTTTGGCAACATTATCGCCGAATTCGCTGGTCTCGCGTCGGGCATGGGCATCTTCGGCGTCAGCAAGTATCTCGTTGTCCCCCTGGGTGCCATCGCTGTTTGGATGCTGGTCGTCCGCGGCCGCTACAAGCCGGTCGAGCGCATTCTCATTCTGTTCTCGCTGATCTACTTTACGTATCCCATCTCTGCTTTCTTGGCCAAACCCGATTGGAACGTTGCCATCAAGAACACCTTTATTCCTCAGTGGAACAGCGACCCCTCATATCTTGTGATGGTCGTCGGCCTGATCGGTACCACCATCACGCCCTGGATGCAGTTCTATTTGCAGGCGGCAGTGGTGGAGCGGGGCGTCGACAAAAAGCACTACTCGCTCTGCCGGCTCGATGTCATCATCGGCTGCATCGTCACCGACGTCATCGCCTTCTTCATCGTGGTGGCTTGTGCGGCGACGATTTATCACTCGAAGAACCCCAACATCACGGATGTCGGACAGGCCGCACTCGCGCTGGCGCCGTTTGCCGGCAAGTTCGCGACGCTGCTCTTTGCGGTGGGCTTGATCAACGCCTCGTTGCTTTCCGCCGCCATTCTGCCTCTCGCTACCGCTTACAACATCTGCGAGGGCCTGGGCTTCGAATCGGGAGTCGATAAGCACTTTTCCGAAGCGCCCATTTTCTATTGGCTCTACACGCTCCTGATCGGCGGCGGCGCAGCCATCGTGCTCATCCCCAACCTGCCGCTGCTCAAGTTCATCCTCCTCTCGCAGGTGGCGAACGGCATCTTGCTGCCGTTTGTGTTGGTCTACATGCTGCTATTAGTGAACAGGCCGCGGCTCATGGGCGAGTTCAAAAACTCGCTCGCGCAGAACGCTGTCGCCTGGACCACCGCCGTTGTGATGATCCTCCTGACCGGGGCACTGATCGCAACGACGTTTACTGGAATGTAGTGGTGCACGTCGTGGCACAGGCTTCAGACGCTGTTGAAAAAGGCCGTCTCCGTTCCACCCCTTCAACCGCCGGGACTCGACAACTCACTGCAAGCAAGCACAAACGCTTCTGAGCCGCGACCGTCAGGAAGCGGGTTTCGGTTTTTTCATCAACGTCTTCAGCCTGTGGTCGGAGTTTGGCCAGAGCCCGGCCACGCGTGAGTTGACGCGTGAGGACGGGTTACCAACTTAGGCCGACCGTTAACTCTCGGACGGGCCGTCTACGCCAGGCAAACTACGTCAGCCGCCCTGGCTGCGGTGATAGATTGAAATTTTCCCCGGAGATTTCTTGCACACCATCTCGATCGCCGTCATACTACGGCGGATCGTCCTAATCGCACTTCTGGTTTTGCCGCAGCGGTTTTGGCTAGGCCGCGCTTGGCAACGTTCGGCCAGCATCCGCTGGCCTTGGTTGAGATTGACCGGACACGTGCTCATTCTCGCGGCGGCGATTGCGGTTATTCTCGTCATGTCGGATCGTATTTTCTATAAGTTCTTGCCGGCTACGGCAAGCCCTTCGATAGCCCCGGTTGTTCAGCTCTGGGTCTTTACTTCGACGTTTGCCTTCTTTTGCTTGAAGGCCGTGCACGCCATCGGATGGGCATGGTCGAAACTGGTGCGATCAAGCAAGACCAGTGAAAGGGCTGCGCCCGACGATCCAAGCCGCCGAACGTTCTTCCGGCACGCGGCTGCCCTAGCGGGCGCCCTGCCGTTCGTCGCCGCCATTTGCGGCTACGCCCGCGAACGTTTGAAATTCGAAATAGTCCGCGTGGACGTCCCCATCCCGAACCTTCCCACCGCTTTGAACGGCATGCGCATCGTTCAGCTCAGTGATATTCACATCGGCGACTTCATGCCCCGCGACGAAGTCCGCCGTGCTGTCGATATGGCTAACACCCTCGCGCCCCACTTGGCTGTCATCACCGGAGATTTCCTCACCAGCGAAGGTGACCCTTTAGCCGAATGCATCGCCGAACTCAGCCGGCTAAAAGCTCGAGAGCTTTAACCTGATTGGCGTAGACTACCAGCGCGATGTGCCCCTGACTGGCTCGAGCCGTCCAGCGCTGAGCGGCGTCGAATCACTAGTGCGCCAGGACATGGTCAACATCCTGCTTTCACACAACCCGAATCCTTCTATTGCGCCGCCGGTCTCGGCATCGAGTTGAGTCTCGCCGGCCACACGCACGGCGGCCAAATCAACGTCGAAATCCTTGACCACTCATGGAGTCCGGCGCGCTTCATGACCGCTTTCGTGGCGGGCCTAAACTTCAGTTCCGCTGCTAACTAACTGCTACGCGGCCATTTGTGGGGGGCAGGCAAGCGACGGGCGGCGGTCGTTCAACCCGCCCAGCCGATAATTGTGGGGGGTGCAAATGAAACCCCGGTTGACTAGCGAACGCAGTTGTTCGCAACGTCCGGAGTCCCCGCCGCGCGGCTCTCGCCCCCCCAGCATGTTCAACTGAAATGAGCGCATGTTTGAAATCATCTACCGTTTCGATCCAACCAGCCTTAACACGTATAAGTCGCCTGACACCGCGGACGAAGCTCGCCGTCAGCTTGAGGCCGGCAACCGCCAATTCGCCGAGTTGACCGACCCCATCCTGGGCCAAGTCAAGAGCGCGCCGTTTGTGATTGAGTCGGATTCTCGCGCCTTCGCGTGGGATACCTCCTCTGGTGAAGCGCCCAGACAGGCGCCCTTTGCGGCGGTTCTGGCGTGCTCCGACGCCCGCGTTCCGACAGAACTGGTCTTTGGAAGCGGCTGCAATCAACTATTCGTGGTGCGCGTCGCCGGCAATATCCTGGGCACGGAGTGTCTGGGGAGCATCCGATATGCGGTTCAGAACTTCCCCAAAACGCTGAAGCTGGTTGTGATTCTCGCGCATGCACGGTGCGGCGCCGTTACCGAAGCGGTGGACGTATACATTGAGCCCCGCCGTTATATTAAGATCGCGACAAATCACCCGGTTCGCTCGCTGGCCGACCAGATTCTTGTGGCCGTTCGTGTTGGCGCGATGACCATGGAACTCGTCTACGGAACAGGGGTGTCCCAGCGACCTGGCTATCGTGACGCTCTGATCGAGGCGTCGGTGGTGCTAAATGCAGCCTGGAGTGCCTACTGCATGCAGGAAGAGTTCAGAATAGACCGGACAGACATCGGCGTTGCATTCGGCATCTACGACCTGGTGAGCCGCCACGTTCGGCTGCCGCTCTCTCTGCCGGGCGCTCTGACCGAGGATGAAATCGGCTTGTTTGCCCCGCCCAAGAGCGCGGAGGAATTTCGCGAGCTCTCGATCCGCGTGTGCAGCGGCAGCCTGGTTGCAAAGCACCTCGCTGTGTGAGTGCTTCCCAAATCGCTAGAATGCTAGTTTGAACAAGCCGCTCGGAGCCACCGCAGACCGCTCGTCCGCAGGGCGCCCTCGTCGTGCGAAGGCTGTTCTCGAATCGCGATGGTTGGGGTTCTTCGCGCTATACGCCCTGCACTTTGCCGTGCTGCTTTCCCTGGTGAGCGCGGCCAACCAGCAACAGCTTCTACTGAAGGAAGAGGCTTCCGCCGGGTATGTGGGACCGGTGTTCCTATCGTTCCGGCTCCAGCACCACATCTTCGCCACAAATTTCTACAGCTATCTCATTTACGGATCAGGCCATCATTTATTCGGCGGCCTCCTGGGTGTCCGGCTCACCAAGATCACCATCATGGCTTTGCTTCCGGGCAACCTCTATCTCTATCTGCGTGATCGCTTTCAGTTCCGTCCTGTCGAAGCATTCGTCTCGGCGGTCGCGGTCGCTCTGCTTCCGGGTGTCTTATGCCTGTCCTGGCTTGCCACGGAGATGGCCCAGGAATCCGCAATTGGATTCCTCGCCCTCTGGCTGGCGCTGAACGATCGGCCGTGGGCGATCCTCGCCAGTACGTGCCTCGCTGCGGTCGCTGCCGGCTGCTATGGCTCTGGCCTTGCGTACCTGATTGTCGTGGTGGCGATCCAGGCATCCAGGTTGAGAATTCCGGCCAGACGGTTTCCTGTGCTGGCCGGTATGACGCTGGTAGCGTGCACGCTGCTCATTCCTCTCGTTTGGTGGACCAATGCGCAAACACTGTTTATCGGCGGCGGTGGAAGCCCAGATCCAAGGGAATCGATCACCCGTCTCGCGGCTGCAGCGAAAGAGCTGTTTGTCCACACCGACAGTTACTACATGTTCGCCAATGGGCGTGCGGCTCTGGGTACACCCCTGATTGGGGCGCTCGCAATTGCGGGGCTCGGCTGGACGACGTTTCATTTCAAGCGGGCCGCCTGGCAATTATTGGGAGTAGCGCTAATGTCACTCTTGTTGCTCGCCGTTGCCGGAAACGTGCCCGGCGTCCGGCGCGCAGTACCGCTGGTGATCTGCCTGGGTCTCTTCGCGGTTCTCCTGCTCCATTCACTTCTTAAGTCCGAGCGAATCGCAAGCCGTGCGATTGCCGTGATCCTGTTCGCCCTGTGGCTCATCCCGGCGGCATTCCAATACAATGACATCCGCAGCGAACTTCTAACCGCCCAAATCTTCCTCCCGCATGATTTCGAGTTTACGGTAGAAAGCGGGGGCACAATGGTCAATACGATTGAGGGGTTTGTCGATCGCTCGCGTCCGCTACCGCCGGGGCTGAAGGGCTATGAGCCGGATCGAACACTGAGCATTCTCTATTCCCTCAGTCAACCCGCCCCCCTCGTCAGCCGCACGGAACTCATTGACGCAGCCGATCGTCACGGCTGGTCCATCCCCAGTTACACGCCACGGCTGACCTGGCTTCGTAAGCGCCTTTGAGTCATGGCAGCCACTTCTCAGGCTCGGCCTATTCTCCGCTCACTCAGTTCCCGCTCAATCGGGCTTCTGGTATGCGTCATCGGGATTTGGGCGATTTTCGCCGCGGCGGTTGCCGCCACGCGTACGCCTTGGTCGAATGAGGCTTGGGCGGCCAACCCGGCTGTGACACTGGTCGACAACGGCCACCTGGGCACCACAATTCTGGAGTCTAAAGACACTTGGCTGCAGGGTATAGACCAACACATGTATTGGATGATGCCGCTGCACTCATTGGCGCAGGCCGCCTGGTACCGTGTGGTCGGCTTCGGGCTGATACGGCAGCGCCTTCTATCCGTGGCATTCGGGGCATTGGCCCTTACCTCGTGGTTCGTCATCATTTTGAACCTGACCGGCCAGCGCTTCATCGCCCTGCTGGCCGTCGGCGTGGTCGGCTTTCAAGGCACCTTCCTGGCGGCCGCCGGAAACGGTCGCATGGATATGATGGCCGTGTCGCTTGGCACTGCGGCAATTGCTTCGTATCTCTTGTTGCGCGGGTCCCGCCCACGGATCGCAATTCTCATTAGCCATTCACTCGCCGCCGCCAGTATCTGGACGCACCCTTGCGGTCTTCTACTTGCCGCACTGCTTGTGGTGCTCATCCTCTATCTCGATCGCCGCCGGCTCCGGCTCGGTGATCTTGGCCTGGCGCTGGTTCCGTACGTCTTGGCGGCAAGCCTATGGTCGTTGTATATCGCACAAGCGCCGGCTGACTTCATGAGCCAGTTCGGCGGAAACGTTTCGGGGTTCGCGGGCGAATACACTTACCAACATCGATTCGCCGGCCTGTGCGCTCCGCTAGAAGCCCTTCACCGGGAGTGGAGTCTGCGCTATTGCCCGGCCTTCGGCTTTGCGTCCCTTGGCTCGAAGGGCGGATGGTTCCAGGCAACCTGGCTCGTTGCGGTAGTGCTTGCTGTCCTCACGGCCATTTTTCACCCCGTCTTGCGCAAGCAGCGCCCGATTCAAATGCTGTTGGCTGCGGCGGGAATTGTGCTGGTCCTCATGACTGTCTTTGAGGGCATGAAATTCCAGAACTACCTGGTCTATTCAGTTCCCTTCCTTGCGGCGGTCCTTGCGGCGACTGCTGGTCCCCTCTTACAAACTCACGGGCCACGCTCAGTTCTTCTGGGAGCGTTTCTACTGTTGCTCGCGGTTCCGCAGATGGCGACTTCGCTGTGGCAGATTAAGGCCAACCCATTGCAAAATGAGTTTCGGCCGGTCGCGGATTACTTGAGTCGCAACTCGGGTCCTGGCGATCGGATCATTGCGGGAGCGGAGTTCGGGTACGTGTTTGGTTTTAACGGACGCATGCGGGATGACGTCCGGCTTGGCTATCACTCTGGTTTGCGGCCTGCCCTGATTGTCACTAACGGCTGGTATCGCGACTGGTTTGCGCGGTCCGCAGAAGGCGACCCGGCGCTCCACTCCTACTTGCAGCTTCGCCTGCGCGATGATTATGAGATTGTTTTCAGGAGCGGCGACTTCACGGTTTATCGGAGCCGGCGAAAATGACAGGGAAACCCATACCCGATACCGGCACGGTGGTCGCGGCTTCGCCGTCGCAACCCAAGAGGAAGCGCAGCGTTGCCGTTGACTTCTTCCGGGGGCTGGGGCTGCTGATGGTCTATGTTGACCATATCCTTCCCAACTTTTGGCACGCCTTCACTCTGCGGGGAGTCGGGCTTAGCGACTTTGCGGAGATTTTCGTCTTTCTTTCCGGGTACGTGAACGCCGCAATCTATGAACGGGTCCTCGACTCCGGCCCAGTTCGCGTTATTGTTCCCGTCCTCTTTCGCAAGACGACTGCGAGAATGCTCAAGCTCTATGCGGCGCACTTGGCCACCATGGCCGCGTGTTTCGGGCTGGTGGCGGTATTTGCGACGCGCGGAGTTCTTATCGACCAGGGCCCGACGAACCTGTTCCTCAGCGCCCCTCCCAAATACGCTTTGCGGGCAATGGTCCTTCTTTACGCCCCATTTGCGCACTCGATTCTTCCGCTGTATATCGTTTTTGTTCCGTTTCTTCCGCTGATCGTCATCGGGCTGCGCCGGTTCCCGGTGTTCACGCTCTTCCTGTCGTCGGCGATCTGGCTGATAGCCCGGTTTCCAGCATTGATTCCTCCGCAAACTCAAACCGCCGAAGCATGGGTTTTTGACCCTTTGGCATGGCAGTTCATGTTGGTTGTGGGCTGCGCCGCGCAGATCTATCGCGACTCGCCCTTCGTCCTGGGCCTGTTTCGGCGCCCCATCACGTGGGCCGCTGGATTTGGCATTACTGTCATCTTGGCGCTGAAGCTGGTAGCCCTGGCGAATCACGCTTTTCTGGTGGATCATCACTTCGGCCGGCTTGCAGAAATCCTGGGGGAAAACTACGGCAAGTCGCTCCTGATCAGCTACAGGATTGTCTATTTCTTTGGCCTTCTCTTACTGGCCGGCGCATTTCTGAAGAAGCGTCGGGGCTGGCTTGACAGGCGCTGGGCGCAGATGGTTATCCGCTGCGGGAAGCATTCTCTGAGCGTGTTCTGCGTCTCCGTGGTGCTTGCCACCTTGGCAAGCCTGCTCCTCGTCACCGCAAGCGGTGGTATTTGGATGCAACTGGCGGCAACCCTCGGCGGGCTTGGAGTTCTGTTTCTGCTGGCGCAGTTCGAGGAGTTTCGGGCTTCGGCGCGCAGGCTTAGCGGTGCGCTTCCGGCGTCCTCCAGAACATATACGTCCGCGGATTGAATCGGATCGCGGGCGAAAGCGATACAGGGGGATCCGGCAGCCAGTACTGCCTCAACCACCGTTCCGCATCCTCCGACCATGACAGGAGACTAGGCACCCAGTAGGCTCCATGACGGCCGTTGGCCAAACCGGCCCCGTGCGGTCCCTCCTGATAAATGTGCAGTTCGCCAGGAATGTGCGCCCGTCGCATGGCGTTGTAGAACAACAGGCTGTTTTCAACAGGGACGGCTGCATCTTCCGCCGTGTGCATCAGGAACGTCGGCGGAGTCTCGCTGGTCACTCTCAGGTCACTGGACATTTCATCCAGCAGCGCCGGGTCCGGCACTGGTCCCAGCAGATTTTCCATTGACAGCTTGTGGGTCCACGGCAAACGCGCCGTAATGATCGGATAGGCAAGAATGCCGAAATCCGGGCGGCTACTGAACCGATCGACAATGTCGCGGGCCTGTGGATTGCCCTTGTCAAAATGAGTCAACGCGGCCGATGCCAGATGGCCGCCGGCGGAGAATCCAATCACGCCGATACGGTCCGCGCGGACACCGAATCGTCCCGCGTTCGCTCGAATCAGTCGCAGCGCTCTCTGAACGTCCAAAAGCGGCGCGGGGTAATGGTAGCGGGGAGCGATCCGGTAGCTGAGGACAAAACCCGCCGCTCCGAACGAATTGAGCCAATGGGCTATGTCAGCGCCCTCATACGATTTCATCAGCATCTGATAGGCGCCTCCGGGACAAATCACCATCCCGGCGCCTGATGCTCTCCAACGGGGCGGAAGGTATACGGCGACACTCGGCGCATCTGCCGCGTCGTTTCCAATTGCGCCGGGTGCGCCCGAGGGCCACAGCACTATCTGCCCAGGGGCTGAGAATCCATCGCGCACGCCCTGGAGCAGGATCAGTCCTGCCCCAGCACCCAGCAGCATCAACCCGGCCAGTGCCAGCAGCGATTTACCTCTCCGTGCCGTCATTCCTCATCTCACCCATGCCTATAAGGTCGCACTCGGAATCCCCAACCGGCTACTTCCGGCATGGCAGGGCACCCTGTCACCGCGCGGGAACGTGGCCTGCGATGCGTGTTGGAGTGGTTTAGTTGCTCCCGGATCTCGTCATCTCCCGTCTTTATGGGCCTTCCACGGCACCCTGACCCCGAAAACCCTTAAAAAAACGCATTTTTCAGCGCTTTCCGCTTTACAACGACGCGGGCCTCACTTATGATCAGGATGTCTGAGGGACGCGCCAAACATTTCAGTGCGTTTTTGTTTGAACCGCTTGAGTGGAAAAACGTAACCGTCAGAGCACTCC
>JBAUOG010001125.1:0-1861 GCA_049579625.1 Bryobacteraceae bacterium | reverse complement strand
GCGCAGTATCCGGAGAAACTCCAGGAACTGATCAGTTTGTGGTTCCATGAAGCCGGCAAATACAAGGGCTTTCCGCTTGATGACCGCTCTGCGCTCGAAATTTTAACCACACCGCGTCCGCAAATGACGAAGCCGCGCGATCGCTATGTCTACTACTCTGATACAGCCGAGATACCCGAATCCCAGGCGGTCAATATCCGCAACCGCTCATTTGCGATTCGAGCCGAGGTCGAGATTCCCGACGCTGGCGCTGAGGGGGTGGTGTTCGCACACGGGAGCCGTTTTGGCGGGCATGCCATCTATATGAAGGATGGCAAGATGCATTACATCTACAACTGGCTCGGCGATATCAAGCAACAGGTCATTTCGAACAAAACGGTGCCGACCGGGGCCTCGACGCTCTCAGCCATCTTCACCAAAGAGGGAGAGAATCCACCACACGTTTCCAACGGGACGCTTGCTATCTACATTGACGACGAGAAAGTGGGCGAGATGAAGATGATGACCCAGCCAGGCAAGTTCTCGATTGCAGGCGAGGGGCTAAACATTGGGCGCGATGGTGGCGAACCTGTCACAGGTGATTATCCGGGCGAGTATCCCTGGCCGTTCACCGGTACAGTCAAGCGGGTGGTCGTGGATGTCAGTGAGCAAGGCGGCATCAATCTCGAAGTCGAAGCGCAAATGATGCTCATGCGTGAGTAACGTTGCAGCAAGTTGCTCTCGCGTGATTAAGCACACAGGCAAGGTGATGACTCCGCAAAGGGCCATCACCCCGCTCGTCTCGTGTGATACTTTGAAATACGGATGGTCAACTTTCGTAGTTCTACAACTATCTGGTGCCAGAGACCCGTCTTGTAGGGACAGGGGTTGTGTGGATGCGGTGTGGGGGCGCTTGCGCTGTCCTGGTGCTGAATGGGAATGTGACACCAGATAATTGATAGAACCATCAACGCACTCATTGGGGTGCGTTCACAAGTGCTCGTTCCTCCCTTACCTCTACAAGACGTAGGGACGATTGAGTTACATAGTTCGAACATATAATACAAGATCGGAGTTTCTCACATGTCTGTACTCGATTGGATTTTCACCTCTTTCTTTATAATCCTTTACATTTTCTTACTCTTCACCGTGTGTTTTCTCACATTCCGGAAGGGATACTTCTTGCTGGGGATCATCGGGATCTTCATTCCTTTTCTCTGGCTCATCGGCGCGATCTTACCGGCTAAACCGGGTTCCCAGTATGCGATTACAGAACGCGCGCGCATGCAAGCGTAGACAATCAAATCGGCCATAAAGGAAACAAATATAACGGATCGTGCACGGGCAGGAGTTGACTTAACAACCTTCTGCCCGTTTCAGGTTATACCAACTGTCGGGCGCCAGATATTCCTCGTGTAGGGACAGAGGTTGTGCGGATGTGGTGTGGGGGCGCTTGCGCTGTCCTGGCCCCTTTTCCATTAGTTGGTGGACCACCCGTTTCACTTGAATTTGCACAACTTCATCAACCATGATCGAAAAACAAGGTTTTCCGTCCTAATTTATGTTGATAAACACAATAACCTGGACACCCGTAGGTGCCGATTTATCGGCCCTCGCGGTCGGTGATACGATGTCCGAATTAATTTGTTAATCTGCATACATTCCTGTGAAGGAAAGAAGAAATGGAAAGCGCTCTCGGCAGTATTCTGCCTCAAGCCATCGGCGTCGCCATTAGTCCAGTGCCAATCATCGCAGTTATATTGATGCTGTTCAGCAAGCGGGCCAGGAGCAACGGCCCCGCTTTTCTGATTGGCTGGGTGCTTGCCCTGGTTGTGGTTGGCAGTATTGTGCTGGTCCTGGCTAATCTCGGTAAGGTCTCGAC
>JBAUOG010001124.1:0-3447 GCA_049579625.1 Bryobacteraceae bacterium | reverse complement strand
GCAGACATCTGCACTCCCAACCTCCGTCGGGAGGTATCGGTAGGCAGTGGTAGCTGCTCTTGCAGTCGATAACGAAAACATACAGCACTGTGACGATCTTAGAGCATGCGTGTGGGGTCGTTCGAGCTCCATGCATGGGGAACAAAAGGAGAAATCAATCATGGATCAACGAGATCGCGTTGAAAAGGCAATCGATCAGGCCATCGGCAGGAGGGTACTCTCCACCTGCTGGTTGCTCGCTGGACTAGGAAGCTCGGTCTTCCAGATGCTTCTATTCGCCCAGGCATGGACGCTGAGCCAGCAGGCTTTTGTACCCGCATGTATGGCAAGCGCCTGGGTGCTAGGCGCTGTATTCGTCAAGCACATACGTGCTGAAGCTCGTCTCTGGTGGATAAGTCTGGCGCTCTGTGTCCTGCTCTGGCTGCGAGACACTCGATTCACCTCCGGGCAAATAATACAGACGTTTCAGCCACAGACGGTACTGAATCTCTGTACTCTGGCAGCATTGGCCTTCCTCCTGGGAGCAATCAGCACGTCCTGGCTCAACCAGCTCCGGCTCTGGTCACCAGCCACAGAAAGGGTGACGCTGGCGCGAGCATTGGTGGGGACGACTTTAGGTCTCTTCGTGGTGTGGGTGCTGCCTGCCTGGGCAGGGCTGCTCGGCCTCACTTGCGTGATGCCACTCCTGGTATTCGACTTTCGGTTTGCTCGCCGTGCTCCTCAACCTGAAGAAACGGGCGTGGTCGAGGCATGGGTCGGCAGATACTGGCGACCAGATCTCAGACCTCTCAGCTTGCGTACCACTTCCCTACCCAGGAACTGGTGTTGGTCGTATCTGGTCGGGCGTGCACAGGAGTCAAAAGGGTACCTGCTGCTCACACTTCTGGCCAGTAGCGCTGCGGTGATCCTGGGAGGCGTCTGGGCTGCGGTGCCGACGGCCTTTGCAGGTGAGATGCTCGAGACACATGAACTGGGCAAGCTAGGTTGGCTGCTCGGTGGGCAGATTGTCGCACTCGTGCTTGGTTGCTGGTGGTTGAGAGCCTCGCGTGCTGCTGTAGGTTTCCCTGATCGACTACTACCGCTCCCCTGGCACATTCGTGCGCTGCACCTGGCATTGCTGATGCTGGTTATCATGGGAGGCAGCCTGGTGGCCCTTGGCCTACCGTTCCTGCAGGCTCCGTGGTGGCTGGCGGCAAGTATAGCAAGTTACACCCTGGCTGCTGCTGCATGGGGCATCCTGCTGCCACGGCTCAGGCCGAGCCGGGGTACAGTGGTGTTTGCGCAACGACATCTTCTGCTCGGTCAGGGAAAGGAGCTACCTGATCCGCTGCATGTTGCCTATGATTGTGCGCAAGAAGAGCGTGTCATGAGGCTCGTTGCAACAGCCGAGGGCGTGCTGATTGCTGTTTTCTCTCCGGTAGTCGGCCTGCTGATCGACGTCTGCGGCAGTTTCGACCGCGTGCTGGTCATCGTCGGACTGTATTTCCTCCTGGGGTTGGCGCTGCTGGTACCGATCTCGATCGTGAGATCCCTGCAGCAACCCCTGCGCTTGCAGTTGACGCGAAGCACCTTCAGACGATTAGCAGCGCTTTCATGGCGGCCCGGTGAGTGCAGGGAGAAGGGAGGTGAGACGTGATTCGATCTTTCATTGTGGGGCTTCTAGGCTTCATGGAGTGGATGTGCCTGCCCGAAGCTCTGAACGCCTTGCAGCCGGGCCTGCAAGGCTCTGGTTTCTCATTGAGAGCACAGACGGAAGGAGGAATTTCCCGATGCTAACAGTACATGCGAAGGAAGCGGGCGTCCCGCGCATCCTGATTACCGAACCCATCGCAGAGCCGGGGGTTGAGCTGCTACGCACTGAGCTGCCGGCGGCGCAGATTGAGGTACGGCTCGGCCTTACGCCGGAGCAGCTTCATACAGTGATCGGTAGCTACACGGCGCTCATTGTCCGCAGCCAGACACGTGTCACTGGCGAACTGCTGGCCGCAGCTCCCCACCTGCAACTAATCGGGCGCGCCGGGTCGGGTCTGGACAACATCGACCTCGATGCCGCGATCCGGCACGGGGTGCTGGTGGTGCATGCACCCAGAGGCAGTGCGATTGCCGTCGCCGAACAGACGATGGCCCTGCTGCTGGCACTGGCGCGGCACATTCCCGAGGCCTCCAGCAGCATGAAAGCGGGTAGGTGGGACAAGAGCCGCTTCCTGGGTGTCGAGCTACACGGTAAAATGCTCGGCATCATCGGACTGGGACGGGTCGGCAAGGAGGTGGCACACATGGCACAGGCATTCGGGATGGGTGTGATTGCCTGCGATCCCTTCGTCTCTTCCAAGCAGGGGCAGCAGGGAGGGGTAACGCTGCACAGTAAGGAAGAAGTGCTGCAACGGGCGGATTTCGTGTCGCTGCACGCGTCACTAACGGATGGCGAGCCGAAGACGCGCAGGCTCCTTGGCGCACGTGAACTGCACCTGCTCAAGCCGGGTGCGTACCTGGTGAACTGCGCACGCGGCAGCCTGATCGACGAGGAGGCACTGCTGCGGGCGCTCAACGAGGGACGACTGGCTGGAGCTGCGCTTGATGTCTTCAGCCAGGAACCCATCGGCGACGATGCGGTGTTGCGGCAATTGCTCACCCACGGACGCGTGATTGCCACTCCGCACCTGGGTGCATCCACCGTCGAGGCGCAGGTGCGAGTCGCCACCGAGGTTGCCAGGCATATCATCGCGGCCTTGCGTGGCGACACCTTGTACGGCGTTGCTCCACTCCCATTCCCACAAGCCGGGTTTGCATAATCGAAACGGGCAGGAACGGTCGCAGAAGCGATCGTGTTTTGAACGAACGCATGAAAGGACCAGACCAACTATGAATACAACCGATAAAACGAGCAGAGATACTGCTCTTCCCGTGGAAACATCTTCCAGCCACGACCCGTCGCCGCTGGCGATGGATGCTGAGACGTTTTACCATCTGGGTATGCTGGCGGTGGAGATCGCGACCGAGTATCTGGAGGGCATCCCTCATCAGCCGGTCTATCGTCCCATGCAGCCCTCGGATCGGCAGTTATTGCTCTATCAACAACTGCCGGAGTACGGCAGGTCACCCGAAACGCTGTTCGATTTCTTCGAGCAGCACATCCTGCCCCATGCCATGGGCAACCAGCATCCGCGCTTCGCCGCCTGGGTGAACCCGGCAGGCGCACCCATCGGTATGCTGGCAGACTTTCTCGCCGCGGTGATGAATCCGAGTGCGGCCGGTGGAGATCATGCAGCGATCTACGTGGAGCACTGCGCGGTGCGCTGGCTGATGGAACTGATCGACTTTCCTGCCGAGGGTAGCGCTGGTATCCTGGTCGGGGGTGGCTCCGTTGCCTCACTCTACTGCCTGGCGGTGGCCCGCCAGTGGGCTGCAGCAACCGGTGGCTGGGATATGCGAGCCGAAGGCTTGCAG